>DASWYT010000020.1:0-15083 GCA_036404835.1 Alphaproteobacteria bacterium
CTTCACGAACGCCATGCCATTGCGCCGTACTCTTGCCAGTACGTGCGGATAATGTGAGAATTTTCAGCCAGGGATAAAGTGATTTGGCATTTTTCAGAATGGCCAATGTCTCGTCATCGCTATGGTCATCGACCATGATGACTTCGGTCAGTTCAGGCAAAATATCTTTGACAACAGCCAGTTCGGCCAGAAGAGGCGCTATATTGGGAGCTTCGTTATAAACAGGGATTACAACAGTAAGCATGGAAAAATCCATCTTGTATGAGGGTGATTCACCATAGTCCCGGCTCCTGGGAAAAAGCAAGGGGGCGTATCCTCAGATAGCCCTTGTTTTTAAACAATTTTTTGAGGTGAAAAAACAGGCGGGAGGCTCGACCTGAGGGTTGGAATCCGCTATGCTGTGACAGGTTCAGATTACCCCTTTTATCATTGTTTTTTACCATGGCCGAAACGCTCAAAAAAATGTCCGAAAATCCCGCTTCTACTGCACAGGCTCCCGCCAATGAATATGGTGCGGATTCCATTAAAGTTCTCAAAGGTCTCGATGCTGTTCGCAAGCGTCCGGGTATGTATATCGGTGATACGGACGATGGGTCAGGCCTGCACCACATGGTGTATGAGGTCATTGATAATGCGATTGATGAAACGCTCGCCGGTCATTGCGACCGCATCGATGTCGTGATCAATGTCGATGGTTCCGTGACTGTGCGTGATAATGGCCGTGGTATTCCGGTTGGTATCCATAGCGAAGAAGGTATCTCGGCGGCCGAAGTGATCATGACGCAATTGCATGCGGGCGGTAAGTTCGACCAGAATTCCTATAAAGTATCCGGCGGTCTGCACGGTGTTGGTGTATCGGTTGTGAATGCGTTATCCGAACATCTCGATCTGCGCATTAATCGCGAAGGCAAAGAATGGTTTATGCGTTTCCGTCACGGTGTGGCTGAAGCTCCGCTCAAAGCCATTGGTGACAGCACCAAAACAGGAACGGAAGTGACTTTCCTGCCGTCGACGGAAACCTTCACAATGACGGAATTCAGCTTTACGACGCTGGAACATCGTTTCCGCGAACTGGCTTTCCTGAATTCGGGCGTATTTATTTCCCTGGTAGATTTGCGCGGCAAGGAAACACGCCAGACCGATCTGCAATTCGAAGGCGGTATCGAAGCCTTCGTGCAATATCTCGATCGTTCGAAAACCCCGATCCACACCCCGCCAATCAGCCTGCGCCAGGAAGACAAAAATTCCGGCATCACGGTTGAAGTCGCCATGGAGTGGACGGATTCCTTCCATGAAAACACGCTTTGCTTTACCAACAACATCCCGCAGCGCGATGGTGGTACGCATTTGGCCGGATTCCGTGCCGCATTGACACGTACCGTCAATAATTACGCCAGCCAGATGAGTAGCGCGAAAAAAGAAAAAATCGAGCTAAATGGCGAAGATATGCGTGAAGGCCTGACCTGCGTCTTGTCGGTCAAAGTGCCTGATCCGAAATTCTCGTCCCAGACCAAAGACAAGCTGGTGTCGTCCGAAGTCCGCCCGGTTGTAGAAAACGCCGTCAGTGAAGCGCTGGCGACCTGGTTCGAAGAACATCCAGCCGAAGCCAAGCGTATTATCGGTAAAGTCATCGATGCCGCCGCTGCGCGCGAAGCCGCCCGTAAGGCGCGTGACCTGACACGTCGTAAAGGTGTGCTGGATATGGCCTCTTTGCCAGGCAAGCTGGCTGACTGTTCCGAGCGCGATCCGTCCTTGTGCGAACTCTTCATCGTTGAGGGTGACTCTGCGGGTGGTTCGGCCAAACAGGCGCGTAACCGTAAATTCCAGGCGATCCTGCCGTTGCGTGGTAAAATCCTGAACGTGGAACGCGCCCGTTTCGACAAGATGCTGTCCAGCGCCGAGATCGGGACACTGATCACCGCCCTTGGCACCGGTATCGGCCGTGACGATTTCAAGATCGACAAACTGCGTTATCACAAGATTGTCATCATGACCGATGCGGACGTCGATGGCAGTCACATTCGTACATTGTTATTGACCTTCTTCTTCCGCCAGATGCCGGAACTGATTGACCGCGGTTATCTCTACATCGCCCAGCCGCCTTTGTATAAGGTCAAACGTGGTAAGACGGAACTGTACCTGAAGAACGAGCGTGCATTGGAGCAGTATCTGTTGCAGCTGTCGCTGGATCATACGGTCTTCAAGACCCAGAACGGCCAGCAACACGCAAATGGCGGTCTGGAAAATGTGATCAAACAGGCCAGCATGCTCAACCGCCAGATCGAAACACTGAACCGCTCGCTCGGGTCGATGGTGGTGACGGAACAGGCGGCGATTGCCAATGCCTTCGATAACAGCATTGCGCTGGATGTCCGTGCCGACCGTCTGGCGAAACGCCTGACCGCTTTATACACGAACGAGCAATGGGACGGTTCGGCCGATAAAGACAATATCGTACTGAAACGCCAGGTGCAGGGTCTGACGGAATACCGCACGATCAATGCGCAATTGCTGAATTCACCGGAAGCCCAGGCATTGCATGCGCAACATGACGTGCTGGAGGAATTCTTCACCACGACCGGCTATATTGAATCCGGTACGGACAAACAGCCGGTCAACGGTCCGGTCGATCTGTATAACGCCATCATGGCCGCCGGCCGCAAAGGTCTGTCGACTCAGCGCTATAAGGGTCTTGGTGAAATGAACCCGGATCAGTTGTGGGAAACCACGCTGGACCCGACGGTCCGTTCCCTGGTCCGCGTCCGCGTCGATATGATGGATAAAGCGGACGAGATCTTCTCGACCCTGATGGGCGATATCGTCGAACCACGCCGTGATTTCATCCAGGATAACGCGCTGCAGGTCAGCAACCTGGACGTGTAAGAGCAAAGCGCCGGGCCGCTTGACAGGCGGCCCGATTAAGCGCGTGATGGATTAATCAAAAAAAGATTCAAGTGAACGCTATGCCTCATTCTTTTATTCTCGGTACCCGCGCCAGCAAAATGGCCCGGACCATGGCCCACGGTGCTAAGAAAATGCTTGAAGAAGCACATCCGGGGCTTGAGGTGATTGTGCAGGAATTTCTATCCGATGGATGCAAGACACCAGGCGATTTAAAATTGCTGGGTGGTAAGGGCGCTTTCGTCAAAGACCTTGAGCATCGTTTGCTGAACAAAGAAATTGATTGCGCCATTCATTGCCTGAAAGATGTTCCCGGTGATGAACCGATGCATCCGGATTTGCAGCTTTTCTGCTTCCTGCACCGTGAAGATCCGCGTGACGCTTTGATTATGCGTCCGGGCCTGGCGGAACCGACGAAAGATCAGAAAGCCGTGCTGGCAACATCGTCACCGCGCCGTCATGCATTACTGAAACATCTTTATCCGAATGCCGAGATCATCCCGTTACGCGGGAATGTCGATACACGTATGCAGAAACTGCAAAATGGCGAATTCGACGGCATGGTCCTGTCCTATGCGGGTCTGGGCCGTCTGGAGATGCAACAACATGTGACCAAGATTTACGATCCGAAAGAAATGCTTCCGGCTGTCGGGCAGGGCATTCTAGTTCTGCAGGTGCGGAAGGAAGATGTTGAACGTTGCAAACATCTGCGCGCGATCAATTCCGACCTGACGGAAAAAATTGTCGCTGCGGAACGTGCCTTGCTGATGCATCTGCAGGGTGATTGTTATTCCGCCATTGCCGGTTATTGCGAAGAGACTGTTGATGGTTTTGCCATGCGCGGTCTGGTTGCCTCCCATGATGGCCAGACTATCTTAATGGCAGAGGCCGCACAGGATTTATCCAAGCCAACCGTTGAACTGGGTATGGTCGTGGCTCATCAATTGCTGCAACAGGGTGCCCGTGAAATTATTGACTCGCATGCCTAAAATACTCCTGGGTGCAGTGATTTGCGCCGGGTTTCTGCTGGGCGGTTCGGCGGCCATGGCGCAAGGTCTTATCCGCGACACTGAAATCGAAACTGACATACGCCGCATGGCCACACCGATCTGGCAACAGGCCGGTTTACGTCCCAGCGATATCCGCGTAGCCATTATCGGTGATGACACGATCAATGCGTTCGTGGCCGGTGGTCAGAATATCTTCCTCTATACCGGCCTGATCCTCGATACGCACGATATTGGTGAGTTGCTGGGTGTTATTGCCCACGAAACCGGCCACATTACCGGTGGTCACCTGATCCGCACACGTCAGAATATGGAAGATGCGTCGATGGAATCGATTATCGGGGCTCTGGCCGGTGTTGCCGCCGGTGTTGCTGCCGGCGATGCAGGGGCCGGTATGGCGACGATTACCGCCACGCAGCAAATGACGATGAGCAAATTACTGAGCAACAGCCGCACCTATGAATCCTCTGCCGACCAGGCCGGTTTAAGCTTCATGGAACGGGCCGGTTATTCCGCCGAGGGAACGGCGCATTTCCTGGAACGTCTGGCGCGTGAGGAAATGCTGCCGGAAATGCAGCAATCGCAATATATGCTGACCCACCCGCTGTCACAGCAACGTCTCGATGCGGTCGAGGATTTCGTCAAGCGCAGCAGCGTCGGTAAAAAAGAATATCCCGATAGTTACAAACTGATGCATGCGCGTATCAAGGCCAAGATACTGGGCTTTACCACACCGCAAACTGCGTTGCGGACCTATAAGGACAAAACCGATATGCCGAGCCGTTACGGCTATGCCATCGGCCTGTACCGCACCGGCAAAGTCAAAGAGGCTTTGGATATTCTGGTGGATTTGCAGAAAGCCAATCCGAACGATCCGTATATCCAGGAATTGCAGGGACAAATCCTGTTTGAAAATGGCCGCATTGCGGAATCCATTCCCTTCTTCCAGAAAGCATTGGAAGATGCTCCGGAAGCAGGCCTGATCCGGATTGCGCTGGCCCATGCCTATCTGGAAAACCGCAATGCGCATAATCTGCCGCAGGCGATTGATCAACTGAACCGTGCGAAAACCACGGAATACCGCACATCGTCCTTGTTCCGTTTGCTGGCGACAGCCTATGGCCGTAACGGCCAGGAAGCCCAGGCCAAGCTGGCCCTGGCGGAAGAGGCTTTGCTGAAACGTGATAATAGCTTCGCCATCTATCAGGCGACCACGGCCCGCAAAATGCTGCCGGAAAGTGAAAAGGCTGCCCGCCAGCGCGCCAGTGATATCATCGAGCTGGCCCAGCAATATCAGCGGCAAAAAGCCAAGAATTAGTAAGGCGCTTTTTCCATCTGGCGACAGGGGGCAGCGGTTGATTCATAAGACGCCATCGTATCGATCTCGGCCTGGCGTGCGGCGCGGACCGGTTCCATATGCGCGTGAATTGTATCGATCTGGCGTCCGAGTGCGTCTTTCAGATGATTATAAACGTCCTGATCACGTCCCGGCTCGATATTGCGGATAAAACCGGTCTTGCGGACAAAGTCAGTGACCGTGTCGGTGATGATGCTTTTATAATCCTGCAACAGACGGCGCTCGATATTGGCATGTTCCAGTTCGTGCCGCAGCACGGCGTTGTAATAACAGGTGCGCGGCTGAATTTCCTTGCCCATATAAATTTCAGGTTTGACCTGGATCCGTAGTGCGATACCGCTATACCAATAGCATTTCTTCTTATTGAGCATATTGGTCGATGAAGCGATCTGGGATTCCACGAGGAAACGCAGAGGGTTCTTCGTCAGGCCATACGTATGAGTGATCGCATCGCTGGGATAAGGCGAGGGTGTGCTTTTAAAACCGGTCAGTTCAGGAATGGTATAATTTTGATAGACCGGCGGATCGAACATCTCAATGATGATACGGATCTGGGCCGAGGGCAGTTCTTTTGGGCAGCCATCGATGAAATCCCCTATACCGGCTCTGGCCTGTGACGACAGGCTGAAGAGAAACAACAGGCACAAAAAAAGACGCATCGATAACCGGGGCAAGGGAAGAACGCTTACCAGTCTATCCGAAAAGCCTTAAAATCTTTTAAGCGTTTCAGGCCTTTAACAGGCGGGCAATGTCACGTGCAGCATAGGTCAGGACGCCGTCGCAACCGGCGCGCTTAAAGGCCATCATCACTTCCATGATCCCCGCCTCGTAATTGAGCCAGCCATTGGCCGCTGCTGCTTTCAGCATCGCGTACTCACCGCTGATATGATAGGCAAAGGTCGGCATCTGGAATTGCTGTTTGACGCGATAGGCAATGTCCAGATAAGGCAGGCCCGGTTTGACCATGACCATGTCGGCCCCTTCGGCAATATCCAGGGCCACTTCATGGAGGGCCTCATCGCCATTGGCCGGGCTCATCTGATAGGTCTTTTTATCGCCTTTGAGGAAACCGGCGGATTGCACGGCATCACGGAACGGGCCATAGAAAGCCGACGCATATTTTGCGGCATAGGACATGATCATCGTGTCGGTGAAGCTGTTCTCTTCGAGGACTTCACGGATTTCGCCGATGCGGCCATCCATCATGTCTGATGGGGAAATGATATCGACACCGGCCTGAGCCTGAACCAATGCTTGTTGGACCAGCATTTCCAGGGAGGCATCATTATCGATCTTGCCATCGATCAGGACACCGTCATGGCCATGGCTGGTGTATGGGTCAAGCGCGACATCACACATGATGCCGATATGCGGATAGGCTTCTTTCAATGCACGGATCGCGCGGCACGCAACATTATCCGGATTGACGGCTTCCGAACCGTCATTGTCTTTTTTATCCGCAGAGGTAATCGGGAAGAGGGCGATCAGTGGAATGCCGAGTTCAGCGGCGATACCGACTTCTTTGATAGCAACATCGATGGAATAACGTTCGACGCCCGGCATCGAGGCAATTGGTTGGCGTTCATTTTCGCCATCGACGATAAAGATCGGCCAGATCAGATCTTTCACGGAGACATGATTTTCCTGCACCATATCGCGGACCCAGGGAGCCTGGCGGTTGCGGCGCATACGTGTGTAAGGGAAATGGCGGGCAGGAGGATTAAAGAGCGTCATATAACGGACTTTCAGCGTTCGAGTTTCTCCATGATCGAGCACTCATTGGCGACACGGTCATATTCTTTGAGGTTATCGACCTGGGCCTGGCGGCTGATACGGTCTTCGCGCATGCGCAGGTGGATCTGGCGGATCTGGGCTTCCAGCGCTTTGCTCAATTCGCGTTGCGCTTCTTTTTCCTGGCCCGTCGGGACATGATCGATCGTGCCATTTTCCTGAATGAAATTCTCGATCGAGTCATAGACGATGTTCTGGTAATCGCGGACCAGGCCACGGTCGACCTCGACATGTTTCATCTCATGTTCGATGATGGCGTTGTAATAGCATTTGCCGGCTGGCACTTCGCTGGCGACATAAATAATCGGTTGCAGACGCAGCACCAGATTGACCGTGCGGTACCAGAAGCAATTTTCTTTTTTCTCGCTGTCGGTCTGCCAGGCGATGGTGATCTTGGTGCCCAGCTCGACAGGACCCTGCATCAAGCCGTTCACATGGGTGAAATTGCCTTTGCCATAAGGGGATTTCGTCGAGACGTTGAAGTCGCGCAGATCGTAACGCGACATGCTGTGGTCGATCTTTGGTTCCGGCAGGTCGAGTTTGACGTGAATATTGGTATCGAGCGGGCGGGCCGGGCAGGCGCTGGTGTCATCCGTAGCCGGGGCCTCGGTTTGCTCTTCCGGGGTTTGCTGGGCCAAAGCCATTGCCGGGTTCATCACAAACCCCGCAAGGACCAAAACAACCATGAAAAAGCCCGTTTGACGCATGGCTACACATATAAGGCCAGGTAGCGCACCCTGCAAGACGCCACGGCCCAGAATCAAGGCATCTTGTCGAAAATCATAGAGTGTGTCACCCTAGTGACACTTTTTCAGCCTCAGCACAAAGGTGTTCCACCATGATGAACCCATTTTTCAAATTGATCTTTATCCTCACGGATATTGTTTTCTGGATCGTCGTGATCTCGGTCATCACCTCCTGGTTGGTGGCCTTTAATGTCATTAATATCCGCCACCCGCTAATGCGCCGTTTCTATGAGTTCATCACCCAGGTAAGCGAGGCGCTTTATCGCCCGATCCGCAAAGTCATCCCGACGAATTTCGGCGGCATCGATATTTCCCCGGTCGTGGTCCTGGTGCTCCTGCAACTGATCAATTACACGCTGGTCTGGCTGAGCGTGAAATTCGGCCTGTAATAATGACTGCAAAGATTATCGATGGCCGTGCCATTGCGGCCGGTATCAACGCCCTGACGGCTGAAAAAGCCGCTGCCTTTACGGCGGCCCAGGGGCGTGCGCCGGGCCTGGCGGTCATTCTGGTCGGTCATCACGCGCCCAGCGAAATCTATGTCCGCATGAAAGCCAAAGCGGCGGAGAAGGCTGGTATCAACGCCGTCATTCACCGTTATGACGAAACGGCGAGCCCGGCGGATATCGAAAAGATCATCGCCGAACTGAACCGTGATGAAACCGTGCAGGGTATCCTGCTGCAACTGCCTTTGCCGGCGGGCTGGCCGACGGTCAAAATCCTCAACCGGATCGCCCCGGCCAAGGATGTCGATGGCCTGACGATCCTGAACAGCGGCCGTCGCGGCATGGGATTGCCATGCCATTTGCCATGCACGCCCAAAGGCGCAATGCGCCTGATCAAATCGGTTCATGAGGATCTGACCGGCCTGCAGGCTCTGGTTATTGGCCGTTCCGACCTGGTCGGCAAGCCGATGGCACAATTATTATTGGCAGAAAATTGCACCGTCACCCAGGCGCACAGCCGGACGCGCGATCTGGCATCTCTCTGCGGTCAGGCTGATATTCTGGTCGTGGCCGCCGGTCGTCCCGGATTGGTCAAAGGGGAGTGGATCAAGCCGGGTGCAATCGTGATCGATGTCGGGATCAACCGTCCGGCCGAAGGTGTCATTGTCGGGGATGTCGATTTTGCCGATGCCAGCGAGCATGCCGGATACATCACGCCTGTTCCCGGAGGAGTAGGCCCGATGACAGTTGCCTGTTTATTAGAGAATTGTGTGACGCAATCAGACGACAATATTGACGTATGAACCGCGCGGTGAATTCGGATCCATCGATGTGGATTCCGATACGAAATATTCCTTGAAGCCTTCACTATCCGCAGTCGAGCGGGCGCGTGCATTTAATTCTGATCCAACATCAAAACCTTCACCGGCTTTCTTCACCTGAGATGTGAAGTTGCCCTGGCTGCGATTGGTATTTTGCTCCACGCCAACGAACCGGCTTAAAGCCGTATATGCCTGCGCGAGACCGCCTGATGGGAAAATGCTGCTCATAGCCTCATTCCTGTTTTACGTCTTTCCATTTTAAGGCTTAAGCGTTAACAAGCCTTGAATGCATAAACCATGATGTAGGGTGCATACAGGGATAAACAACTCTTTACATATTTTAAATAATGTGGCATTATAATATGGATGTGAGAATTAATTAAGAATCATTAACTTTCTCGGATCTGACAGATGCTAGCTATTGAAAAACCTGAATATCTTTATCGTCTCGCCCGTAGTGGCAGCCAGGCTGACCGTCAGGAATTAGCCTTTGCCATGAAAGATATGCTGGCAACACCGCATCGTGATATTGCCCGTGAGATTTTGCTGTTGCTCCTGCGTGAGGCGGAACTTGACCTCCGCCAGAAGCTGGCCGAAAAATTATGCACGCTCAAAGACTGCCCGTATGAACTGATCCAGTTCCTGGTGTATGAAAATCCGGCCCCGATTGCAGAGATGGTGATCAAGAAATCACCTTTGCTGCAAAATGAGGATTTGCTCAAGATTGCCGAGACATTCGCCCAGGACCCGCATTATACCCATGCCATTGCCCAGCGCCCGCAATTGTCACCGGCGGTGGTCACACGCCTGCTGGCGCAAAAAGACCATACGGTACAGCTCTTGTTGTTGAATAATGACAAGATCGAACTGAGTGAAAATTGTTTGACGACATTGCTGAATGCCGCAAAACAGCGTCCGGAATTGCAACAACCGCTTTTATTGCGCAAGGAAATCACACCGGCTCTGGCCGCCCAGCTTTACTGGCATGTCTCGGTTGAGTTGCGCCAGTATATCATGAAGAATTTCCCGATGGATGCGCACAAGCTCGATCACACGATGGAAATCGTTCTGCAGGATAAAATCGATCAGGATGCGGGTATCTTCACCATTACCAATGAAGCCCGTGCCGCCGCCGAACGTTTGCGTGCAACGGGTGCCTTGAACGTTAAGAACACCGTGGAGTCCCTGCGTAAAGGCAATGTGGTGCTGTTCGTCTGCATGGCGGGTCTGATGATCAACAGCAGTCCGGAAAGCTTGTTGCGTTCGCTGGTCGTCAATGCCAAAAACGAGCCGCTGGCGGCCCTGGCGCATTTGCTGCGTTTGAACGCCACTGATTTCAACAGCCTGTACCTGTTATGGCGCCGTCACATCGCCCAGCAAAAAATGACTTATGCGCACGAAGTCGCAGAAGCCTTTGATTGCTTTACGGGCATGAAAAGAGAACGGCTTCATTACATTCTCAATGTGTGGAAGAAGTAATTACGTCTGAGCTGAATCCTGCAGCGCTTTAACGCCCGGCAGGCTCTTGCCTTCCAGCCATTCCAGGAATGCGCCACCGGCGGTGGACACATACGAGAAATCACCGACAGCACCGGCTTGTTCCAGAGCAAACACTGTATCACCACCACCGGCAACGCTGGTCAGTGTACCGTCTTTGGTCAGTGCCGCCACAGCCTTGGCCAGGGCATTGGTGCCTTTGTCGAATGGCTTCACTTCAAAAACACCCATCGGGCCGTTCCACAGAACGGTCTTGCAGGTCTTGAGGATGTTGCTGACATTTTCAACAGTCGCCGGACCGATATCGACACCTTCCTGATCAGCAGGCAGTTGGTCGAACGGGACGATGGTGAAAGGAACATTTGCACCGAATTCCTTGACGGCCACACGGTCGATTGGCAGGAGGATCTTGCAACCGGCTTTTTCAGCGGTTTCCATGATCTGTTTTGCTTGTGGAATCATATCGCGTTCGCACAGTGATTTGCCGACTTCGATCCCCTGGGCCGCGAAGAATGTATTTTGCATGCCACCACCGAGAACGAGGTAGTCCACTTTTTTCACAAGGTTATCGAGAACGGATAATTTGGTGGAAATCTTGGAACCGCCGACAATCGCCATAACCGGTTTTTGCGGGTTTTCCAGGCCTGTTTGCAGGGCATTCAGTTCTTCTTCCATCAGGCGACCGGCATAGGCTGGCAGTTTATGAGCCAGGCCTTCAATGGAGGCGTGCGCACGGTGGGATGCAGAGAAAGCATCATTGACGAAGACATCACCTAAGGAAGCGAGTTGTTCCGTGAAGGATGGATCGTTCTTTTCTTCTTCGGCATAGAAACGGACATTCTCCAGAACGGCGACATCACCGGCATTCATATTGGCAACGGCTTTTTTGGCGACATCACCGATACAATCTTCGGCGAAGACGACATTGCTGCCCAGCATTTGTTGCAGCTTGTCGGCAATCGGGCGCAGGGATTCAGACAGGTCTTTGCCTTTCGGACGGCCAAAGTGAGCCATGATGATAACCTTGCCGCCTTGCTGTTGCAGTTGGCGGATCGTTGGCAGGGCGCGCTCGATACGGGTGGCATCGGTAATAACGCCGTCCTGCATCGGAACGTTAAAATCGACACGCAGCAGGATTCTTTTATCTTTAGCGTTCAGGTCGGACAGGGTTTTAAAGGCCATTGTTTGCTCCAGAAATCATTCTATTATTGATGGACTGAATTATGGGGAAGCTTGAAGCGACATACAAGGCCCCTCTAGGGTTAATAAGTAAACATAATTATTGGAGTTCATCATGCATTTGCCCCGTTCCCGCGCCATTTTGTTTGGTCTGATGACCCTGACAGCCCTGTCGCTGTCTTTGGGAGGTTGTTCGACCAACCCGGCTACGGGACAGTCGATCTTCACCGGCCTGATGAGTCCCGAACAGGAACAGGCCATGGGCGATGAACAGAGCGGCGAGATCACGGCGGAATATGGCGGTGTTAATGACAATGCCAAACTGAATGAATTCGTTGCCATGATCGGCGCGAAACTGGTGCCTTATACGGAACGCCGCGACGTGCCGAATTATACTTTTACCGTGTTGAACTCTGATGACGTCAACGCTTTTGCGATGCCGGGTGGTTATATCTATATCACACGCGGCCTGTTGAGCCTGGCCGAAAATGAAGCGCAGGTTGCTGGTGTTCTAGCGCACGAACTGGGTCATATTCAGGGCCGTCACTCGGCACAGCAATACAGCCAGACGGCTTTGGCCAATATCGGTGTCGGTTTGCTGGGGGCGGCCATTGGCGGTACGGGTGGCGAGATGGCAGGGCAGGCCGTCGGTCTTGGCGCACAGGCCGGTCTGATGAAATATTCCCGCACACATGAATTTGAAGCGGATTCGCTGGGCATACGTTACATGCAACTGGCCGGTTACGATCCGAAAGAAGCGGCGCGCTTCCTGGAAACGCTGGACCGCAGCACGCAGTTTGAAAACAAAATCAACGGCACGGGGCAGGGCGCCAACGCATTCAGCTTCCTGTCATCCCACCCTGCCACACCGGACCGTGTACAGCGTGCCTATACGTTGGCCTCACAAACACCACAGAACATCAATTATTATCTCGGACGTGATAAATACATGTCTGCCATCGATGGCACCAATTACGGCGGCAGTTCCAAATCGGGCTTCGTGCGTGGCAATGAGTATATCCATCCGCAGATGGGGTTCCGTTTCTCCGTGCCGGCCGGTTTCAATATCCAGAATGGCGAGAAACAGGTCGCGGCCGAGAATGGCCGCGGCGCTTTGATCGTCTTCGATATGGGCAAAGGCCTGACTAATGACCCGGTGGCCTACCTGTCACAAAGCTGGCTGCAAAATCTGGCCCCGGCGAATGTCGAGCCGATCACGGTCAATGGTCTTTCGGCCGCAACCGGAATTGCCGTGATCAACAGCAGCGCCGGTACAAAAGACGGGCGTTTTATCGCCATCTCGGCTGAGCGTGGCGAATTTTACCGTCTGGCCTATCTGACACCACAAGGCCAGCAAAGCAGCTATACCACCGATTTCCAACGCAGCACCTATAGCTTTGCCAAGCTGACACAAGCGGAGAAAGAAAAACTGAGCCCGAACAATATTCGTATCGTGACGGTTGGCAACGGTGACACACCGGCAACATTAGCCAAGAAGATGGCCGTACCCGATCATGCACTGGATCGTTTCTGTCTGCTGAACGGTGTGACGCCTGAAACAACCCTGAAACCGGGTGATAAGATCAAACTGGTCCAGCCATTTTGATTTCTTTAATTCCATAAGGATGATGTTGCTAACGCTTCATTCATTCTTTTGGGGCTAAACCTAGAAGTAACTCTTATTCCACAAAGACAATTAAAGGTTCATCGCATGTCACACGATCCGATCACCAGCTATCTCGTTCCTATGGTCATTGAACAGACCAACCGTGGTGAGCGTTCCTATGATATTTATTCGCGCCTGCTGAAAGAGCGTATCATCTTCCTGACCGGTGAGGTGAACGACCAGGTGTCCGCCCTGATCTGTGCGCAGCTCCTGTTCCTGGAATCCGAAAGCCCGTCCAAGGATATTTCTTTCTACATCAACTCCCCGGGTGGTGTCGTCACCGCCGGTATGGCGATGTATGACACGATGCAGTACATCAAGTGCGATGTGTCCACCGTCTGTATCGGCCAGGCTTGCTCCATGGGCTCGCTGTTGCTGACCGCTGGTGCCAAGGGCAAACGTTACTGCCTGCCACACTCCCGTGTGATGGTTCACCAGCCACTTGGCGGTGCCCAGGGCCAGGCCACCGATATCCTGATCCATGCCGAGGAAATCCGTAAGATGCGCAACACCCTCTATGAGGTATATGTGAAGCATACGGGCCGTGACATCAAGGAAATTGAGCATGCTTTAGAACGGGATAATTTCATGTCCGCAGAGCAAGCCAAGGAGTTCGGCCTGATCGATCATGTAGTCGATACCCGTCCGCCGGTTGCCGCTTAGGTTCTTTTTGAGCGGGACGCTTGAAATCTTAACAATTCGTCCCAAATCATGTAATATAATGTCAAAGGGGCAATGTCCGTTGGGAGTTGCCCTGTCACAAGCTCGCCGCTTGAGCGGGGGCACAACCTGGGAGCATGTTCATGATTTCTCAATCTGACGACCAAAAGACCAACTTCACACCGTCCCCTGATGGGACGCGTATGCCGATTTTGCCATTGCGCGATATCGTCGTTTTCCCGCACATGATCGTGCCGCTTTTTGTCGGCCGTGAAAAATCCATCGAGGCTTTATCGAGCGTGATGGATGGCGACAAACGTGTGATGCTGTTGACGCAAAAAGATATCGATGAAGTCCAGCCGCAAACCGACGATCTGTTCACTGTCGGGACGGTGGCGCAAATCCTGCAATTGCTGAAATTGCCGGATGGTACGGTCAAAGTCCTGATCGAAGGCCTGCATCGCGCGGAAGCCAAAAACATCAATGATGGCGAACCATACTTCATGGCCGATATTCATGCGCTGGACGAAGATCACAGCAAGGCCCAAGGCGAGGATATTGATGGCTTGCGCCGTACGGTTCTGAATGCGCTGGAAAGCTATGCCAAGCTGAATAAGAAAATCCCGTCCGACACGATCAATACGCTGCAGCAGATGGAAGATGATTCCAAACTGGCTGATACGCTGGCGGCTCATTTGCCGATCAAGATCCCGCAAAAGCAGGATGTCCTGACGATCCTGTCGCCTTACCAGCGTCTGGAAAAACTCTTCACCTATATGGAAGAAGAGCTGGAATTGCTGCAGGTTGAAAACAAGATCCGCAAGCGTGTCAAAACGCAGATGGACAAGAACCAGCGCGATTACTTCCTGAACGAACAGATCAAAGCCATTCAGAAAGAACTGAATGACGGTGACGACAACCAGACCGATGTCAAGGAACTGGAAGAGAAGATCAAGGCGACAAACTTCAGCAAGGAAGCCAAGGAAAAAGCGGAATCCGAACTGAAGAAACT
>DASWYT010000021.1:0-7102 GCA_036404835.1 Alphaproteobacteria bacterium
ACGTTCCTGGACAGTCTGGAAGATAAATATATTCAAAGCGAGTTCGAGGAAGCATTGGGCAATATCGACCCAACCTTGCGCCAGGCCGCTTATTTCGCCCGTAACATCAACAGCGCGACCGATGTCTATAGCATCCTGGGCGACAAGGTTTTACGGGATGTTGTCCAAAAAACACTGAACTTACCGGCAGAAATGGCTTACCAGCCCGTTGAGACACAGGCCCGTGCGATTACGACACGTCTGAAGATCGATCAATTCGGTGCCGATGTCGCGAAGAACAATATTTCCGCCTCTGATCTGAAACGCGCCAAAGAAGATTCCACAATCATCGATAATAACCTGAAGATCAGTGATGCCGCCCTCGCCCAGATCAAGGCGATCCAGGACAAAGTGACTGCCTCGATCAGTGCTTATGATTCCTATGCGTCGAAAACATTCGATCCGGCGGAAATAGCCGCACAACAGGAGGCTATTCCGCAATTGCTGCGTTTTGAGCAACTGCTCAATGCCGGTGGTACCGCCATTGGGAATGTAACGTCCAGCATCCAGAAATTGCAGTCCCTGACGACGAAAATCCAAAGCGCGACCACACCAGAAGCAATTGACTCGCTGAAAACGCAATTCAACAGCCTGATCGATACGATCGGTTCGCAATTATCCAGTGCCGGCGTCACCACGCCGACTACCTATGACAAGGATACGGATGGCGGTACGCCACCGACGGAAAGCCTGCTTGGTTTCGGTGCCGATACGGTTCTGACCGCGCAACTGAAAGCCAATGGGACCAATAATCTGGATATCACCGCCTTCAGCACCAGCGACCTGACGGCCTTCCTGGATAATGCCAAAGCCGCTTTTGGCGCCGTAGCCGACAAAAACGATACCGGCAATATCAGTTCGGCTATCAATGCCCTGACTTCTGCCCTCAATCGCGGCAATGCCATTAAATCGAGCATCACCAGCGATACGGCGGAACTGAAAGACAAAATGGATGACGTCACCTATGGCGTCAGCATGGACAGCGATGAGATCATCAAAGGCAAACGTTCGCTGGACGATGCGATGACCCGGACCCAGACCATTGTTTCTCTGCTTGACCAGATTACGACATTGTCCAACCAGTCAGCCGCCATGGTGACCGGCGCCGACCGCAGCGCCCTGCAGACGAAATATGAGAACTTACGCACGCAATTGATCAATACGGTCAACACCCCGACAGCGGCAGGTCTGGACAACCTGCTGACCAGCGATGACATGTTCCAGTATGAATTGCTGCAACGCCCGGCTGATGGCGGCGGTACCGAACAGCTTTATATGTATAGCAAAGGCGTCAAATCCAGTATCGATGACATTATCAACGATCTGAATGCCGGCAGCATTGCCAGCAAAGCCGATGCCCAGGCCATGGCGATCAAATCGATCCAGTTGACCAACCGCACCGATACGGCGGCACGCGTCATGACAAGCGATTCATCCACATTCAACCGTACCCTGTCGAATTACGATACAAAGGGCAAGATCGATATTGGTTTCTTTGACCTGCAACGCGACCTGGATAAAACCATCGCCGCCGCCGCTGTCGGCAGTGCAAATTTATTGAGCAGTGACCAGAGCGAGATTTCCTTCACGGTCAGCAGCAGCACATCCGTCCTGCGCATGAAGCCGGCAAAAACATTCCAGACAGACATGCTGGCACAATTGAGCAATGTCGTCAGCCAGTTCGGCAATGGCCTGGCCGCTTCGCGTGAGGCTGCCGATGATTTAAATGATGCGCTGGATCGCAGCCGTCGTTTCCTGGTGTCCGACAACCGCAATATTTCCTTTGAACAGGGCCGTATCGGCGCGATCATCGATATGATGGAACCGGACACCGCTGAAGATGGCACCCTCATGTATAAGACCAACAGCTTTACCGAGAAATTCATCTCGCGCTACCTGACGCTGAACAGTTCCTCGACCCCGACCTTCAGCAGCAGCCAGGCTTCCGCCTTGTCCCTGTACAGCGGCAGCACCGACAGTTCATCCCTGATGAGCAGCATCCTGACGCTGTCGATGAAAATCTAAGCCACCATATCGCTCAAATCTCTGACCAATTGGCGGACGCCGGTGATGCGGTGTGATACTTCGTCCCATGTCCGCATCGCGCTGAGTTTCTGATCCGGGCGGATTTTGATCGTACCCAGTTGCTTGTTCACATACACGAGTAACTGATCGACGGCGGCAAATTGATTGCGGCGGAAGGATAGTAACGCGCCGCGTGGTCCCGCATCGATTTTCTCGATTCCCGCATGTTTGCACAATTGCTTGATCGTCATGACATCCAGCAGGTTTTTCACCTCATCCGGCAACGGGCCGAAACGGTCAATCAGTTCCACCGCAAAAGCCTCGATCGCATCATGTTCGGTCAATGATGCCAGGCGACGGTATAATCCCAAACGCACCGGCAAATCACGCACATACTCTTCGGGGATCAAAACCGGCACGCCAAGATTAATCTGCGGCACCCAGTCATTATCCTGGATAGTCTCACCGAATGTTGAATCACCCAGTTTCGCCATCTGCACCGCTTCGGCCAGCATTTCCTGGTAAAGCTCGACACCGACTTCGCGGATCTGGCCCGACTGTTCCTCGCCCAATAAATTCCCCGCGCCGCGAATATCCATGTCGTAACTGGCCAGCTGGAAACCTGCGCCCAGCGTATCGAGTGTCCCGATCACATGCAGGCGTTGTTTCGCCTGTTCGGTCAGTAATTTATCATTCTTATAGGTGAAATACGCATAGCCGCGACGTTTTGACCGTCCGACCCGGCCACGGATCTGGTAAAGCTGGCTCAGGCCAAACATATCGGCACGATGGACAATAAGCGTATTGGCATTGGCGATATCCAGACCGGATTCAATGATGTTGGTGGCCAGCAGGACGTGATATTTGCCCTCATAGAAATCCGTCATACGACGATCCAGTTCATCCGCCGGTAACTGGCCATGGGCTTCGATCACGCGCACTTCCGGCACCAGTTCCGCCAGTTGTTCTTTCAAGCCATCCATATCGGACAGGCGCGGACAGACATAGAAACATTGCCCGCCACGATAATATTCACGCAAGATCGCCTCGCGGATAATCACCTGATCATACGGTAACACAAAGGTCCGCACGGCCAGACGGTCAATCGGCGGCGTCGCAATAATGCTCATTTCACGAATGCCGGACATGGATAATTGTAATGTCCGCGGGATCGGTGTTGCCGTCAGCGTCAGCACATGGACATTATGCTTGAGTTCTTTCAGCTTTTCCTTTTGCTTCACACCGAAATTCTGTTCTTCATCGACGATCATCAAGCCCAGATTGGAAAATTTGATGCTGTTGCTGAGCAAGGCATGTGTCCCGATCACAATATCGACCTGGCCGTTTTCCAATTGGTCCTTGACGCGGTTGGATTCGGTGGCCGTGACGAAACGGGAGAGCTGCGCGATACGCAGCGGGAAGCCAGCAAAACGCTGCAGGAAATTCTGCGTATGCTGGCGCGACAACAAGGTCGTCGGTACCACCACCGCGACCTGCAATCCTGCCATTGCCGCAACAAAGGCGGCACGCATCGCCACTTCCGTCTTGCCGAAACCGACATCGCCGCAGATCAGGCGGTCCATCGCCCGGTCACGTTGCAGATCATCCATCACCTCGCCGATGGCACGTTCCTGGTCATCCGTTTCCTGATACGGGAAACGGGCGACGAATTCATGATACGGCGCTTCCGGCATTTCAATTGTCGGGCCGGTATCGATATGACGTTTTGCCGCCAGGGCGATCAACCCTTCGGCCATATCCAGCAGGCGTTTCTTGACGCGGGCCTTGCGCGCCTGCCACGCCGCACCACCGAGGCGATCCAGTTGCGTCGTGCTATGTTCCGAACCGAAACGCGTCAATACGTCGATATTTTCGACCGGGACAAAGAGTTTATCCTCATCCGCATAGATGATCTTCAAACAATCATGCGGCTGGCCATCGACGGTCAGCGTGATCAACCCTTCAAACTTGCCGACACCATGTTCGCGGTGCACGACCAGATCGCCATTGCTGAGATCGCCGACCTGCAAGATAACCTGTTGCGCTTTACGCCCGCCCTTTTTAGCGACACGGCCCAGACGGTCGCCGAAAATATCCTGCTCGGTCAGCACCACCATATCGGCGGCGATAAAACCATGCTCCAGCCCCAACAGGCATAAGCCGATTTGTTCGCCCTTCAACGCCTTGATATCATCATAGGATTCGATCAGCTGCACGGCGCTCATGCCGTGATCGCTCAACACGGTCTGCACACGTTCACGCGAGCCTGTCGTGTAACAGGCAATCACAACTTTGCGCTTTTGATGCTGCCAGTTCGTGACAGCTGCTTTCAGATCATCGTAAGACGGGCCGGATTTGGTGTGGAAACGCGGCGTTGCCTTGCCGTCGCGTGCGATACCATGCGCTTCATCCGCAGGCGGCATCGCAAACGGGCTAAGGTCACGCCAGATGGCGCGTTTCTGCTCATAGGAGCTTTCCTCTTCCGCCGTCAGATACATCAACACGCTCGGCAATGGCTTATAAGACGGGCCTTTTTGCGTAGCGGCCGTATCAGTCCGCGCCTGATAGAAATCGGTGATCTGTTTTAAACGCTCGCCCCACGCGCCCTGCCAGTGATGATCGGCACTGACCGGCGCATGTGGATAAAGATCGAACAATGTCACCAGTTTCGGATAAAAGAGCGGCAGCCAATGTTCCATCCCGACATAGCGATGCCCGGCACTGACCGCCTCGAATAACGGATCATCGGAACCGACACCGAAATGCTCGCGGTAACCCTGGCGGAAACGCGTGATATTATCCGGGTTCAGCAATAATTCCGACAAAGGCGTCAACTCGATACGATCGACAGGCTCGGCACTGCCCTGCGTCAACGCATCGAAATATTTCATGCCCTCGATCTCGTCATCGAACATATCGAGACGGATCGGACGTTCCTCGCTGGCCGGGAACAAATCGATAATCCCGCCGCGAATGGCGAATTCACCGATTTCACGCACCGTATCGGCACGCGTATAACCATTCATCGAAAAAAATTTCTGCAGCTTGTCACGTTTGACCGTACCGCCTTTTTCCAGCGTCAAGGACGCACCGGCAAAGAGCGATGGATCGGGCAAACGCTGTGTCGCCGCATTGACCACAGTCAGGATAATCGTCGGACGTTCAATTTTTTCATGTTGGGCCACCATCACCAGGAAACGGGCGCGCGCCGCCAGAATATCCGGCTGTGGCGAGGCACGGTCATAGGGCAGACAATCCCAGGCCGGCAGATAATGCACGGCAATGCCACTATCAAAAAACGCCAGTAATTCCTGCAACATCGCGGCGCGTTCGTCGGAGACGGCGATATGCAACACAGGCTGGCGCAGCGCGTCGAACGATTCACGCGCCAGCGTGATCAGGTAACGCGCATCCTCGCCTTCGGGCACGCCATAGATCGTGCCTTTGCCATGTTGCAACGGCATCATCATTTTTGCTCTGCCGCTTTGTCTGCGGAATGATCCGATGGGTGATCGATCTGCCAGCCTGTCTGGCCGTAGAAATCTTTCAAGGTCTGCATGATGATATTGCTGAATTGTGGCGGCACGTCTTTCGCGCCGGTCAGCCAGTCGTAAATATCCGGGTCCTGCTCATCCATCAATTGCGCGAACAGATCGAGCTGTTCCGCGTCCATATCCGGCAGATGCGCCTCGGCATAACGCCCCAGCAATAAATCCGCCTCACGCGTCCCCCGGTGCCACGCCCGGAACAGCAGCTTTTTACGCTTAATTGTGGTGGGATTTTCAAACATGCCGCCAATATAGCACTTTTAAATAACCAGCCAACAGATGAAAACCATTTAAGACGGTCTGAAATCGCTTTTTATGTCTGTTTTTCCCAATAAGGGCAGTCTGGACGGTTTCTGGTTGGCTTTCAGAATGTCACGCAGGGGATGATTTTCCGGCAAAGGTGCCACCTGGATATCTTTGCCTATTCCACCATGCCGGTAGAGATATAATCCCAATGACGGGGTTTGGGATGGAATCCCGGTTTCATAATGCTTATCTTCATGGAATGCGGTAATCGCATAAAGCGGTATACCTTCGTCAACCATTTTGCCCTTAGCAACTGCTTCCAGATGTTCATCGGGATAAAATGTCTGATCCGGTGCACAGGGATAAATACTCAAAAAACCATGACGTGGCGGGATATGTTCGTAATGCTGGTTCATCTTGCCCCGTAACAGGCTGGCGGCCACGGTAAAAACCGGTGTTGCATGAATCAATTTATCCGCAGTGCCAAAATCCCGTGTGTTTTCAGGATCCAATGTATTATGCGCCCGGAACAAGACTGGATTTTGCGGATCGTTCTGCATAAAATCGTCCGGGGATTGCCAATCCATCCCGGCCAATGTCAATTCAACCTCTTCTTTGGAATAAATCCTTGCCATGACATTGATTCTAGATCAAAAACCTTATTCTAATCTGAATATTAGTGCATTGAGTTTACATCTATAAACCCCTAAAATCAGGGCATGCGGCCCTTTATTCTTGATCCCCTGTTTATGTCCGTGCAACGGATTGCCGGTATCGGCCCGGCTTTGGCCAAGGGTCTCGAAAAACTCGCGGGTCCGTGCCTGCTCGATCTGCTCTATCATTTCCCGCTCACCGTGATTGACCGCCGCCATGTCGTGTCGATTGCCAATCTCCAGCCCGGCGTCGTCAACACGACCAAGGGCACCGTCGTGCGGATCGATAAAGGCGCGAAATACAGCCAGCCGACGCGCGTGACCTTACAGGATGAAACCGGCTTCCTGCCCCTGACTTTTTTCAAGAATCATGGCGATTATCTGCAAAAGACGTTCCCGATCGGCCAGGAACGCGTGGTGAGCGGCCGCGTCGAACTGTATCAGGGCCAGCCACAAATGTCGCACCCGGAAAAAATCACCACGCCGGACAAGCTGGACAAGGTCGCCTCCATCGAACCCGTCTATCCGATGACGGCGGGCATCACCCTCAGTACTATCCAGAAAGCCGTGCAATTTGCCATGGACAAAGCC
>DASWYT010000022.1:0-1657 GCA_036404835.1 Alphaproteobacteria bacterium
GCGGTATGCTTCGATAATGCCGGGAATTTCATGTGTTTCTAAAGCGCGTGGTGTCACGTACGGTTTTTCCGGACGCACCAGGCTGACATGGCCTTTAGGTTGAATCGCCGATGGTGCAACGGGCAGTTCGCCATTGAGGAAGAGCGGATCGGAAATACGGCCGACATGCCACAATTGCAGGGCGATCTTGCCGCCTGCTTTATGCACGGCATCGGTGATACGTTTCCATCCTGCGACCTGTTCCTGGGACCAGATGCCCGGCGTATCGGCATAACCGACACCCATCGGTGTGACGGAGGTCGCTTCGGTGATGATCAGACCGGCCGATGCACGTTGTGTATAATATTGCACCATCAAATCATTCGGGATGCGTTCATGGCCGGAACGGCTGCGGGTCAGGGGAGACATGATGATCCGGTTTTTTAATTCAAGCGCACCGGCTTTGAGGGGATCGAATAAACTAGGCATAGGGGGCTCCTTCAGGAAAGTCAGGCAGCGAGATTGCTGTTTTTAGGGGTCAGTGACGGTCCCATAATGAAACCGCTTGACGAATTGACCAGAAAATCAACGGCGGCATCGATATCGATCTCGCCATCATCATTATCGTTGATGCCATGCAATTGCGCACCGGTGCTGTCGACCAGAATATCCAGCGTGCCATATTCAAGCACCACATGGCGGACCAGCGCATCCATTTCAGTGGCATCATGGCGGTTGGCCTGAAACGCTTCGGCCTTGCCGCCCATATTGCGGATATCCTTGACGATCTGGTGTGCTTTGTCGGCGGAGGAGGTGTAGCTGACTGCAATCAACGCGCCTTCACGCGCCAGTTGCTTGGCAATCGCACCGCCATTGCCGTGCAAACCGTCATTGATCAGGGCGACTTTGTTATAAAGAGGCTGACTCTGTGCCATGTGGATACTCCTTATTCAAAATATGAGACAAAAGATCGGTTGAAATTTTACCAGGGCAGGGCTTCACCCATATGGATGAAGCGGCCATTCGGTCCGTTATCATTCAGAGTGGCTAATTGCACGCTGGTTTTGATGCCATCATTGATATTCATCGGCGCCTGTTCGCCGCCCATATCAGTTTTGACCCAGCCCGGATGCGCAGAGTTCACTTTGATCTTGGTACCGCGCAAGGCATCGGCCAGATGAATGGTGAAAACATTCAATGCAGCTTTGGAGGCGTTATAAGCCAGGTTTTTGGAACCGGCGATCGGGGAATCCGGATCACTGTGCAGACCCAGAGAGCCGAGAATGCTGGAGAGATTGACGATGCGGCCGGATGGTGCTTTTTCCAGCAATGGCAGCAGCGTCTGCGTCAGTTCGATGACACTGAAGAAATTGATGTTGAACGTATCTTTGAGGATTTTCTGGGAGACGGTGATGGTGTTATTGCCGCCCATCTCTTCAATAAAAACACCTGCATTATTTACGAGAATGTCCAGCTTGCCGTATGTATTGGCGATATGATCGCGGATGGCAGAGAAGGTCTCTGGCTTGGAAGCGTCAAAGGCGACGGCTTCGGCCTTAATCCCATGGGCCTGGAGTTCTTTAACGGCGTCCTGGCCTTTCTTTACGTCGCGAACGCCCAATATGACGGTGATGCCCTGGTGGCCCAGATCATGGGCGGTGGCAAAGCCCAGGCCGCG
>DASWYT010000023.1:0-7743 GCA_036404835.1 Alphaproteobacteria bacterium
AAGTCATTGATTGTTATTGATGAAGACGAGGCTCTGAAGATCTGCGGCCAGAATAATGACGGCTTGCTGGATATTATCCAAAAAGAGGTCGATGCAGGTGAGACGGCCATCCTGATTTATAACAGCCATACAGATGTGTCACGTTTCACCGGTGAAATCGATGGTGCCGTTTCCAAGGGCTATCATAAGTATCTGGCCCAGGTGCCGGCCATGAATGGTCATGTTGTGGCGCGCGACGGGATTGTAAGACTATCCCGTGATAAGGGGCCTGAGGTCGAAGTCTATAGCAGCTTCATGAACGACCTGACGGAAGCGTACGATAATATTTCCACGCAATATAATGTCGGCAAGGATTGTATCCTGGTGCTGCATCTGCAGGAAGACGGCCGCCGTGTTGCCCAGGATGCCGGCTGTCACACGGCAGACCCGATGGATTATAATCATGTCCGACGTTCGATCATCGATCTGAAATACAGCCATTAAGCCCAGCTTATATCCCTCACATATTTATCACGCCTGTAATTGCCACGGGCCTGATTGGCTTTATAATTCCCTTATCTGATTGAAAAGGGATGATTTTTCATGAAACCATTGGCAACGATTCTGATTGCAGGTCTGGCGGCTGTTGTGGCCACTTACGCCACAGTGAAAATCGCTTCACCACAAGGAGCCGGTACAGCGCAAAAATCGGAATCCGTTTATGATCGTGTGATGCGCACCGGTACGATCCGTTGCGGCTATGGTATTTCTCCGCCAGCTGTTGAGAAGGATGTGAATACGGGCAAGATTTCCGGTATGTCTTACGATCTCTGGCAGGAAATTGGCAAGCAGCTGGGTCTGAAAATCGAATGGACGACCGAAGCAGGGTGGGGCAGTTTTATCGAAGATCTGCGCAGCAACCGTTATGATGCGTTCTGTTCCGGCATGTGGCCCGATCATGCACGTATCAAATTCCTGACCTTGTCCGTGCCGACCGTCTATTCCTTCCTCAATACCTATGTGCGGGCGGATGATCACCGTTTCGATAATGAAACATCATTGGATATTTTCAACAAGGACAGTATCACCGTACCGGCGGTTGAAGGCGATGTATCGGTGACACTGGTCGAAAACCGTTTCCCGCAGGCGAAGATATTAGCCTTGCCGCAAAGCAATACCGTGTCCGACATGTTCCTGTCGGTGATAACCAAGAAAGCGGATGTGATCTTTGTCGACCAGGCGATGTTCGCATCACTGGAAAAAGAAAATAAAGGAGCCTTGCGCCGTTTGGAAAAGATGCCACCGGCTTTCGTGTTCTCATCTTACTATGGCTATAAAAAAGGCGAGTATGAATTGCGTGATATGGTCGATGTCGCATTACGCACATTGATCGATGACGGCACACTGGAACGCATCGCCCATCAATATTCCGTGGATTATATTGCGGCAGATAAGAATTATAAGGGGCGATAGAAACTATTTGAACATGAGCCATGAATTCGATCTGATCCCACAAATTATAATCGATGTCTGTGATGATCATATGATGCCATATTTTAAGAATATGGCTGAGCATGATGTGCAGCAAAAGACAATTGAGGAAGATATCGTTACGATTGCCGATATCGAAACAGAGAACGCACTTAAATCCTATTTGCATGACCTGTTCCCAGTGGTCGATTTTCTGGGAGAAGAATCTTATGTCGCGCGCGATGATAAAACATTCCTCACTGGTTTTGTCTGTGATCCGATTGATGGCACGGGATTTTTTCGTGATGGTGTGCCAAAATTCGGTTTGATGTTGTCCTTTATGCAGGATTCCGAATTGGTGCGTACGTGGCTCTATCAACCATGCAGTGGTGATATGATTATCGCGCAGAAAGGCGAAGGAGTTACGCTCAATGGCCAAAAGATAAATGCGTCAGAACGAAAAAAACCGCCACTGAAAGAACAGGCTTTAGTCGGACATTTTCGTTCCTATGATGGTGACGCCATGCATCGGATCCACGGCCATATCAAAGTAAACGGTCTGCATATAGGCGAACATGTTTGTGCCAGCATGGATTATTTCAATTTCGTCCGTGGGACTATCGATAATATCGTCTACAAAAACGCTTATCCGTGGGATATGGCGGCAGGGGCATTGATTGTAAAAGAATTGGGCGGGCATGCTGCCTTATTGCGTGAGCAATTAGACCTTAATGCGCATCTCTGTGCCGATATTCATGCGCCTGTGCTGTTTACGCGTTACAGGGATGACTGGGCACCTTTACGAGCGGTACTGCTATCCGCTTAATCGGCCACATGTATGGTTGATATTACTAATATTATTATTGCATAATTCTAAAATCATGTGTAATTTAACCGGACGAAATGGTTGAGGAATACACATGTCTAAAATTTGGTCCGATATACATACACACGCGCAGTATTCTTTTGAGACACTTATCGATTTCGCGACACAGATTTTTGACCAGGCACTCGAAGAACATAAGAACAGAGATAACCGTGCCGGTAAATTAACGGATTTGGGTCTCTATAAATTCGCAGATCATCTGGTCTCCAAAGCAACTATTTTAAATGCATCCATGGCATTCGTTGGGTATTTGCATGAAGGTGGTTTTATCGATGAATCGATCCTCATTCAAACCCATGCGCATCATATGTCTGGTAAGGCAAAAAACAAGAAACTTATATCTCAAGAAGAAGGTAATATTTTCTATCTCGATCCATTTGATTTTAAAAGCACCAGTCAACGTGTATTGAATACGTTGCCTTACACGTATAAAGCCATCACATGCGATGGAGTTCCTTTTGAACAGTTGCACAAAGAAGATATTCCTTATTTCGGCATATTATCATCATTGGTTGAATATGCGCATGAGAAATATGATGAGAATGGACTTTATCCTTTCTATCATTGTGGTCTTTATTCAGCGGCAGAAGTAAATTGTTGTTTATTCGATAATTTTTCTGACAATAAGGCTTTTTATCTGATGTATAAGACTAGCTTCGGTGTGTTGGAAAACTTCTTCAAAGATAATAATTTTGCGGAAATTGAACCGCATCTGACAACGGACGACAATCACATTACCAAAAAAGTAAAACGACGCATAAAAAGATATTACGATGTGAATAGAAAAAAAGATTACTCTTTTGGTTTAAACTAAATCCTAAGGCCACTTCGCCTCGGGCGGCAGTGACATCAATATCGCTTCGACATTGCCGCCGGTTTTCAGGCCGAAGGCTGTGCCGCGATCGTACAGCAGATTATATTCCGCATAATGGCCGCGTTTGATCAGTTGCGTTTCTTTTTCATCCGCCGTCCAGCTTTCATGCATATGCTTGCGCACCAGTTGCGGATAGATATCCAGGAACGCCTTGCCGACACTCTGGGTAAAGGCGAAATCGCGTTCCCAATCATCGCTATTGTGGTAATCATAGAAAATGCCACCCACACCGCGCGGGGCATTGCGGTGCTTGATATAGAAATACTCGTCGCACCAGGCTTTGTATTTCAGGAAATAATCCGGATCAAACGGGTCGCAGGCCTGTTTAAAGGCATTCAGGAAAGCCTCCGTATCGTCTGTAAACGGAATGGCCGGATTGAGATCGCCGCCGCCGCCGAACCATTGTTTCGAGGTGATGATCTGGCGTGTATTGAAATGCACGGCGGGAACGCGCGGGTTGCGCATATGGGCGACCAGGGAAATGCCGCTGGCCCAGTATTGGCCGTCATTCTCGTCGGCACCTGGGATCTGTTTGCGGAACTCGGGGGAGAACGTGCCTTCGACGGTGGAGATATTCACGCCGACTTTTTCAAAGACGCGGCCATGCATCAAACTCATCACCCCACCGCCGCCTTGCGGCAGGTCGCTGTCATGCGCTGCGCCACGCTGCCATTCCTTGCGCTGGAAACGACCGACGGGCAGATCGGCAAATGGACCGGACGAAAGTTCATCTTCGATCTTTTCAAATTCCGCGCAGATCAGGTCGCGCAATTCCTTGAACCATGCGGCGGCACGGTCTTTATGATCATCGGACAAAACGGAAAGAGCAGGGGCAGAAAGCATAATAGGCTACCTTTTAAAGATAGCCTATTCTAATGCGATTATAATGAAATGTGTAGAGTGTTGAGCTTAACAATCACCTGGTGAACGGCGGCGGTTTACACCAACGCCAGACACATCGTGTATCTCAACAGATTGGTGCCATTCAGGATGGCGGAACTGATTGACGGCTTCTTTTTGTTTTTTGGAAATACCCAGCAAATTCTTGGTGCCTTTTTCGACTTTATTAGCGACGTTTGCAGCACCTTCCCAGAACTCATTCATAGCTACAGAAAGTGGCTTTTTCATCTGTCTTGCTTTTTTCTCTGTTTTGTTAGCCAAAATATATGCATTCTTTTCGGCTTTGTTTGCTATGCTAGCTACTGCGTCATAGATAGGGTCCATCTTGGATGGAGGCTCATCATCGCTTAAATAATCCGTATCATTGGCGGAAACGGCATCACGGAAGCTGCCGCTGTCAGGCCGCTTACCTGAAGCAATCCAGCTGCCCAGAACAGTGCCCGCCGTCATCACGAAGCCGACTGTCGTCACGGTTGGGGATTCAATGCCCTGACCGTACATATACACCAAAATCCCGGTGCCCACACCTGCGTAAGAGGCCATAATCGGGCCCCAGCCAGTGCCGTTGTTATTCTCTGAAGAAGGTGCGGTCATAATGTGAATCCCCTGATTGTGTTGTTCTGTAAAATAACACAGTTTTTCTGGATTCGCAATATAATTCTTATTATGAGGAGATCAAGCTAATATTGTTACCCAAATAGCCACGCCGAGGATCAGACGATATAAAACAAATATGGTAAAATCATGGGTTTGCAACCACTTAAGTAAAAAGTGGATGGCGCCCAGGGCGACAAAAAATGTCATGACCGCGGTGATAAAAAAGGCCTGAATATCGGCTGCCGGGATCGGTTCGTGCGCGGCGATCTTAATAACCATCTTGGCCAGATAGGCCAGAACGGCGGCGGCGGTAACCGGAATCGACAGCAACATGGAGAAACGGGCTGCCTGGCTGCGTTCAAACCCCTGGAGGCGGGCGGCGGTCATGGTGATGCCACTGCGGCTGGTGCCCGGGATCAGCGCCAGCAGCTGGGCCAGGCCGATATAGAGGGCGTTCTTGTAAGTCAGGCCGGTCTCGATGGTGAAACGGTTAACGCTGCGCTTGTCGGCCACCCAGAGCAGGATACCAAAGACAATGCTGGTTGTGCCGATAATCCAGACATGGCGCATCAGCGTATCGTCATACAGCATGATCACGGCCCCGCCGATCAGGCCCGGGATCGTCCCGATCACCAGGCACCAGACCAGCTTGCTGTCAAAGGTCTTTGGCTTACGCAGGAGGATTTCCCACACGCCGCGCCACATCTGCGCCAGGCGCTGGTGGAAATAGAGCATCACGGCGGCCAATGTCCCCAAATGCGCCCCGACATCGATCATCAGCCCCTGATCCGGCATATGCAGCACATACGGCACCAGGATCAAATGGGCGCTGGAGCTGATCGGCAGGAACTCGGTAATGCCCTGGACGACGGACAGGATGAAAAGATGCAAAAGGGTCATAATGGGATAACCGCAAAGGAGGGTTTAAAAGAGTGGTTGCTGCTGGTAACCTTAGACCAACTTATCGCATCGTAACAGGTAGGAAAAATGTTTCTTTACGGACTTGGCGGATTTATCGGCGGGATGATTTTAGGGGCTGTCCTCAATGGTGTCTTGTTGAAAGATGTTCCAAAAGAAGAATGGCGCAAAAACCGCGATTTAAAAATGAAATATGGCGGGCTGAACTGGCTGATCGCATTGGCTGGCATGGTTGCCGGTCTGTTCCTGTCCCGTTTGAACTGATGGTGCATTTCTTATCCGTTCTGGAACGTTATGATGCAGCCCGGTCATCCGGCAAGCTGCAGGAAGATATGTATCAGCAAAAAGCCGCTGCTGCGCTGAACACGCTTTATTACGATCTGATTGCCACGCCGAAAGGCGGTTTCATTAGCCGCCTGCTGAAAAAGAAATCGAAAAAAGCCAAAGGCCTTTATCTGTACGGGCCGGTGGGTCGCGGCAAATCGATGCTGATGCAGATTTTCAGCGATGCGATAACCGACTGGAACCAGCAGGCCGGGGATAATTCCTATCGCATCGTGCGCCGTCACTTTCACGAATTCATGCTGGACCTGCACAAACAGCTTTACCAGAAAAAAGTCTCCGCCGAACGGATGAAAAACCGCCTGGCGGAACTGGCTGATCAATTGGCTGATCGTCTCGATATTTTATGCTTCGATGAATTCCATGTGACGGATGTCGCCGATGCGATGTTGCTGATGCCGTATTTCAGCCGTTTGTGGGAAAGAGGCGTCATCATCATCGCCACCAGCAATTTCGCGCCGCCGGATTTATACAAGAACGGCCTGCAACGCGCGCGCTTTGTGCCATTTATTCATCTGCTGGAACAGGAAATGAATATCATGCCGGTCAGCGGCTCGCAGGATTACCGTCAATTGCAATGGGAGAAAAGCGCCCTTAACCATGATCGCTGGCTGTCGCCGCTGGACCGCGAAACAGCAGAAGATTTCGCCCAGATATTCGGCGAGCTAGTCGGTTACGACCCGGTGCAATTGCAAACTGTTCATGTCAAAGACCAGAACCGCAGCTGGGATATCCCGCATGCCAGCCAGTATGTCGCTCGGCTGGAGATGGATACATTGCTGAACGCCGATATCGGTGCTGCTGATTTCCTGGCGCTGTGCCAGCAATTCAAAATATTGATGCTCGATGAACTGACACCGTTTGCTGCGAATGAAAATAACCGCACCAAGCGTTTCATGCTGTTGATCGATACAGTGTATGAGGCGCAAACCGAATTATATGTCCGTGCCGCGACAGAACCGGAAAAACTTTATCCGGCCAATGGTTCATTAGCGTTTGAATTCGCGCGGACAGTGAGCCGTTTGCAGGAATTGCGTTTCAAAAAGAAACAGGCTTAACCCCGATATTTCTCCAGCAGCGCCAATACATCGTCGCGCATGTCCGGGCGGGAGAGGGCGAAGGCGATGTTGGCTTCGATAAAGCCCAGCTTATGGCCGCAATCATAGCGTTTGCCTTCGAATTGATAGCCGTAGAATTTCTGTGTCTTGGCCAGTGTGTTCATCGCATCGACCAACTGGATTTCACCACCGGCGCCCGGTTCCTGTTTGGCCAGCACGTCGAAGATTTCCGGTTGCAGAATGTAACGACCCGGACCGGCGAGGCGTGATGGCGCGTCTTCGATTTTCGGTTTTTCCACCATGCCGGTGATCGGCATCGTATGTGGCTGTTTGGCATCCATCGGTTTATCGACGGCATAGATACCGTATTTCGGCAGATCTTTTTCCGGCACTTCGATCAGCGCGACGAAATTGCCGCCATGCTGTTCATAGGATTCCACCATCTGTTTCATGCAACCTTTTTCATGCAGGAATAATTCATCCGGCAGGATAACGGCAAACGGTTCATTGCCGATCAGGTGGCGCGCGCAGGCCACCGCATGACCAAGGCCAAGCGCAGTATGCTGACGCACGGCGAGCATCTGGCCGCTGGGGATTTCCGTATCCAGAACAAGCTGGTGCAACTCATGTTTGTTGCGCTTCTCCAGCGTGCTCAGCAAATGGTGCTGGCGGTCGAAATGATCTTCGACCAGGCTCTTGCCGCTGGAGGTTATAAAGAT
>DASWYT010000024.1:0-20808 GCA_036404835.1 Alphaproteobacteria bacterium
CTCATTCTAACGTATGTGAGCCGACACAATAAGACTTTCCGGGCCCGGTAGGCAAGTCCCACATGGCCTTTAACCCTGTTTCATGGAATAATAAACCATCCTTTAGCCGGAGAATCCGTCCTATGCCTCGTACCGCCCTTAAGAATCTTCTGGAAACTTACCAGCCCAGCGCGGCCGAAACCGCCTTCAAACCCGCCATGCTGGCCCTTTTGGAGCAATATCAGGATTGTTTTGACCGGTCCCGCATCCCGCCAGGGCATTTTACGGCCTCGGCCTGGCTGGTTGGCCATCAGGGGGAAAAGGCCCTGCTGACCCATCATGGCATCCTGAAACGCTGGTTCCAGCTGGGTGGCCATGCGGACGGCAATCCGGACCTGCTGAAGGCTGCCCAGCGTGAAGCTGAGGAAGAATCGGGCCTGGACCGGGTCATTCCCCTCCTGCCCTCTATCTTTGATATTGATATCCACGAAATCCCGGAAAACCCCAAAAGGGGCGAAGCGGCACATAACCATTATGATGTGCGTTTCCTATTCTACAGCCCGGATACCACATTCAAAATCAGCGATGAATCCCTGGATGTCGCCTGGTTTTCCTCTGACGAAATCGATACACTCAATCCAGACGAAGCCGTCCGGCGCCAGCAACGCAAATGGGCCGAACTCCGGAAAAACGGCCGATTGGCAGAATTGATCCGCCAGGCCGAAATAGCACTGGAAAATTTTAACTAATACGTTTTTATCATAAAGCCGACATTATCGCGGGAGCATCACATGCAACGTTCCATTCTGAAAATCGCCAGCCTGACACTCGGTCTTTTGCTGACCGGCCAGCCAGCCTCCCGGGCTCAGACCGTTGAAGAGGCACCGCCAGCCGTGACCATCCCGCTGGAAGTGGCGATGATCTACCACAAGCTTTTGAATACCCCCCCGAATTTCGAACAATTGGTGCTCTATAGCCCGAAATTGGAAAATGCACCGGAATTTGGCCGCCAGGCTCTGATCGCCCAGGAAAAAGTCAATCTGGAGAGAGTCTATAACCAAACGAAACGGGACACGCTGCTCGTTATCCGCGAGCCGATGGCCATCAAAGCCATATCGATGGATGCAGAGCAAATCGAATTGAAAAGACTCGATGGCGATACGCCCTTCACCTATAATGTCGGCAAGACCACCTATGGCGTTTTCCTGCGCAATGCCGGCAGCATGGTCCTGCCGATCAAGTCGCCTTACGTGCAGATGGTCAACTGGTCGACCCTCGCTCAGCTGGCCCGCGTGCAAAAAATGGTTATCGTTGAGATGAAGCTCAAACCAATGGGCGCCGATGACCAGAATTTCACGACTTTCAGTGACGATATCGTCAAGCCAATCCTGGCCGACGTGATCGACTTACGCATCTATCACCCGCAAATGACGGAGAGTCTGTTACTGCATAAGCGTGATGAAAAAGCATGGTCCAATACATCCAACCTGGAAGATCTGGTGGAAGATGATTTGAAAGACGATACCCTGCCGATCAACCAGATCATGCCTGGTGAATTACCGCAGAAAAAAACTATGCAATAAACTGCTCGGCGATCATGCGTTCTTCAAGCGAATAATCCTCGTCAAACAACAGGCAAATCAATCGTTCGTTATCGGTCGTAATCTCGATCCGGTCTATATTGCCAACCTCAAGTGAATCTGCGGCAGCATGGACCGGACGCTTATCCGCTTCGAGAACCTGCAAGGTAATTTTGGCATCATGATGCAGGATAGCGCCGCGCCAGCGACGCGGACGGAACGCGCAAATCGGTGTCAGCGCCAAAGCCTGCGATTTCAGAGGTAAAATCGGACCATGCGCCGATAGATTATACGCGGTGCTGCCCGCCGGTGTCGCCGCCATGATACCATCGCAAATCAACTCAGCCAGACGGTTCACCCCATCAATATCAATCCTGATTTTTGCGGCCTGGCGTGACGCGCGCCATAAGGAAATCTCGTTGATAGCGCGTGCAACCGTCACCTGTCCGTCCCGTTGATAGGCCTGCATGACCAGCGGCGCCAAAGTGACCAGGCGCGCTTTTTCAATCCGTTCGATCAGGTAATCCGGCGAATATTGATTCAGCAAAAACCCGATGGAACCGCAATTCATGCCGTAAAGAGGTTTGTTCAGATGCATGGTCGCATGCATGACTTCCAGCATGGTGCCATCACCACCCAGCACGACAATAATTTTAGCATCCTCCGGTGAGACATCCGGCATGGTGCGGCGCAATTCCCGCAAGGCCTGTTGTGCCATCTCGCTATCGCCGGCGATCAGAGCGATATCATGAGGGGTCAGACGGCCTGGCTTGAAAAAGGACATGGTCTTTTCTGCTGTAGGGAATAAGTCCTTATTATGCCGAAATCTTCATTGCTAAAACACTAATTTACGCAGTTTCAGGCTTTTCAGGATGGTTTTGTACGCCACAACGTTGGCGGCCCATTGCTGGTAGTTCTTGGTCTGCGGCCAGGTGACCAGGGTCACGGCGGCCGTGTAATCGCCATTATCCAGAACCGTCACCCAGACCTCCTGGCGCGGGAAAGCACTGTCATTCTGGACAATCCCGAATTCCTCGGTCGTCGGCGGGCTTTGATCGACCAGACCGATATAAATCGCCTGGGTGATCGTGGTCGTGTCTTTCTTGTCAGACAGGTTTTTTTCCGGCTGGAGAACATCTTTCATCTTCAATCCGCCCATCGCCAGGCGCTGGATGATCGTCTGTTCTATCGTCTGGCGGTTAAAGCCCGGGCGGTTCCGCCAGGCATGAACCAGGATCAGACCTTCAATCTGCTGGCCCTTCATCAACTGGCTTGGTGCCAGATTCAATTCCGTCGGCAGGATGAATTCCACGGACGGGTTCAGGCTGCTGGTGCGGTTTTCATTACGCGGCAGCCAGCGTGGCAAATAGTTGAACGACAGGATATTCAGTAATTTATAGGTCTCAAACGGTTCTGGGGTCCGGTTGATCGGATTGAGCAATTTAAACGAATTCAGGGCCAGGCCCATAATATCCTTGTAACTCTTATAGTCCGTCAGCGGCACGCCGAACGTGATCACAATCACGCGGTCGCCATGAATGATAAACTGGCTGCGCAAGGCAAAGGTGGAATAGTTGCGCACATCGACATAGAGTGCTTCCGCCCGGTCCGAGTCCATAATCTTGACTGATTCAGGGGTAATACCACGCTTGATGAAATACATGTCCATATAATAAGCAGACATGCTAAGGCGATCGAGCTTCTCTACTTCAACCCAGAAGAAGGGCCGCTCATCCTCGATGCTGGGACCGAAATAACGGTCGATATTCGTCAGGACGTCATATTTCTCCGCTCCCGGAGCACCATAGCGGGCGAATTTACTCTGACCCCAGCTGATCGGCAGACGCAGCTCATATTCCAATTCCTTATCGCCGAACGGAACCTGGCGGAACTGGCGGGTACGGCTTTTCACGATCTCTGCGGGGATAGTGCTGCCGTCACTTAAGGGGACATTTTTATTCTCACGGCGGAATTGCTGTTCCGGCGTCTCATTGCGCGGCTGGGTTTTGATATTGCCTGTCAGCTGCGCCAGCGGAATCACGGACTCGCCGTCCACTTTTTCCGGAATGGCCGCATACCCCAGATAACCCAATGTCACGACAGCCGCTAAAATAAGGAAAATAATTTTCTCTTCTTTGGCACTCTTGGCTTTTTGTGCAGCAATTTCATCTTTTTGCCGTTCAACTACGGGTGCCTTATCCTCCCCAGCCGGTTTTTTAGCTAAGGAGTTGAGAAATTTAATCAGGAAATCCATCTTCATAATCCCCACATTGCCGCCACGCCCCCTTGTTTGCAAGCCGTAAAGTGGCATAATCGCGGCCATGGCCGATTTACTTTCCGCAAAAAAACGCAGCACCCCAGAACAGAATTCCTACTCTGCCGCCGATATTGAGGTATTGGAGGGTCTGGAGCCTGTCCGCCGCCGCCCCGGCATGTATATCGGGGGAACCGATGACCGTGCCTTACAGCATCTGGTCGTCGAAGTCCTTGATAATGCTATGGATGAGGCTGTTGCTGGCCATGCCAGCAAGATCGAACTGATTCTCAATGAGGATGGCAGTGTGACCGTCACGGATAATGGCCGTGGCATCCCCGTCGACCCGCACCCAAAATTCCCGAAGCAATCCGCCCTGGAAGTCATTTTGACCACCCTGCATTCCGGCGGCAAGTTTTCCCAGAAAGCCTATCAAACCTCCGGCGGCCTGCATGGTGTCGGTGTTTCCGTCGTCAACGCCCTGTCCGACCTGCTGGTCGTTGAAGTGGCCCGCGACAAAACGCTTTATCGCCAGACTTACAGCAAAGGCGCACCGACCAGCAAATTGCAGGAAGTCGGCGCCACAACCAAACGCGGCACATCGCTGACCTTCCATCCGGATTTCTCGATCTTTGAAAAAGGCAGCGTGTTCCATCCCAAGCGCCTGTACCATCTCGCGCGTTCCAAAGCTTTCCTCTATAGCGGTGTCACCATTCACTGGCGTTGTGCGCCAAATCTGATCAAGGATGACACGCCGGCGGAAGCCACTTTGCATTTCCCGCACGGCCTGGCCCAATTCCTCATCGAGGAACTGGCTGATAATAATGTCGAACCGGGACCGATCTTCAAAGGCGAAACCAATTTCCTGGACAAGAATGGCCGGATGGAATGGGCTGTCTGCTGGCCGAACGATAACGGTGAAGGTTTTATCCACAGCTATTGCAACACGATCGTCACACCACAGGGCGGCACGCATGAAGCCGGTGTACGTAACGCGTTGCTGCAGGGCATTCGTGCGTATGGCGAGCGTATCAATGACAAGAACGTCGCCAAGATCACCGGTGACGACGTCCTGAACGGCGTAGCCATTATTGTTTCTGTCTTTATCCGCGAACCGCATTTCCAGGGCCAGACCAAAGAGAAACTGGTCAGCCGCGAAGTGACGCGCTGGATCGAGACAGCCATGAAAGATCCGATGGATCTGTGGCTCGCCTCCAACCCGGCCGCATCCCGTATCCTGCTCGACCAGATCATTCAAAAGATGGAAGAGCGTCTGGCGAAGAAAGACCAGAAAAACCAGAGCCGCAAGACACTGACGAAAAAACTGCGCCTGCCGGGCAAGCTGGCGGATTGCAGCCGCAATGCCACGGAAGGCACTGAGATCTTTATCGTTGAGGGTGACTCCGCGAGCGGTTCCGCCAAACAGGCACGCCAGCGCGAGACCCAGGCGATCCTACCCCTGCGCGGCAAGATCCTGAACGTGGAAAGCGCATCATCCCAGAAGATGATGCAAAACCAGGAAATCAACGACCTGACCGTCGCCCTGGGTTGCCAGCTGGAAAAACAATTCAAACTGGATGATCTGCGTTACGAACGCATCATCATCATGACCGATGCGGATGTTGATGGTGCGCATATTGCATCTTTGCTACTGACATTCTTCTTCACGAAGATGCCGGGCCTGATTGAATCCGGCCGTGTCTATCTGGCGCAACCACCGCTGTACCGCCTGGTGCAGGGCAAGAAATCCGCTTATGCGCGCGATGATGCTGATAAGGAGCGCCTGATCAAAACGATGTTCGACGCGAGCCGCAAGATCGATATCAGCCGCTTCAAGGGTCTGGGTGAAATGCCGGCCGCGCAATTGAAAGAAACCACGATGGATTACAGTAAGCGTCAGCTGCTGCGTGTCCAGGTTGACAGCGCGATCAGCCAGGAAGCCACCGAACTGGTACAAAGCCTGATGGGCAAAAAAGCCGAGGCCCGTTTCCGCTTCATTCAAGAGAATGCTGCTTTTGCTAAAGATCTGGACGTTTAAACATGAATGAAGAAACCGTATTATTTTCCGATCTGGGTTTGAGCGAGGTTATCCTCAAAGCGCTCAATGACACCGGCTATACAAAACCGACACCGATCCAGGCACAGGCCATCCCCCATGTCCTGATGATGCGTGATGTGATCGGCATTGCACAAACCGGTACCGGTAAAACAGCCTCCTTTACCCTGCCGATGATCGAGATCCTGCAAAATGGCCGCAGCAAGGCGCGTATGCCACGCGCTTTGGTCCTGTCACCGACGCGTGAATTGTCCGCACAGATCCAGGAAAACTTCGTCCGCTATGCGAAATATACCGGACTGACCTCTGCACTGCTGGTAGGTGGTAGTGATATGCAGGAACAATCCGCCAAGCTAGAACGTGGTGTCGATGTTCTGATCGCCACGCCGGGCCGCCTGCTTGATCATTTCGGTCGCGGGGCGTTATTGATGACCGCCGTGAACATACTGGTGATCGATGAAGCCGACCGCATGCTGGATATGGGTTTTATCCCGGACATCGAAAAAATCGTCGGCATGTTGCCGCCGATGCGCCAAACATTGATGTTCACGGCAACCATGTCGTCATCGATTGAAAAAATCGCATCCAAATTCCTGAGCAACCCGAAACAGATTACCGTCAGCCGCCCATCTTCCACGGCAACCACCGTGACGCAGGAAGTTGTGCATACATCCGACCGCGGCAAGAACCATGATCTGCTGGCACTATTGAAACAGCATGCCGGGTTGAGCACACTGATCTTCTGCAACCGCAAGACCGATGTGGATAAAGTCCACCGTATCCTCCACCAGCAAAAATTGGCCAGCGTGGCCATTCACGGCGATATGGTCCAGAGCAAACGCTATGAGAATCTGAACGCGTTCAAATCCGGCACGGCCCAAATCATCGTTTGTTCCGATGTCGCTGCACGCGGCCTGGATATTCCGGATGTTGCGCTGGTCGTCAATTATGACATGCCATTTAACGCCGAGGATTACGTACACCGCATCGGCCGCACCGGCCGTGCGGGTAAATCAGGCAAGACCATCGCGCTGATCACGCCGGAACAGGATAAATATTTGCAGGCGGTTGAAAAACTGATCGAGCAGAAACTGCCGGTTCTGACGCTGGGCGCACAAGAAAAAAAAGCCGTCCCTCCTCAGGCATCGGCACCTGTACCAGCACCGGCACCTGCGGCCAAAACACAACCCGCTGCGCCGAAACCAGACACAAAACGTCCCGAATCGCAACCGCCAAAGCAACAGGATAAACGTCCGCGCAAACAGGATGATGCAGATGACGGTGATAATGATGCAAAAGGCTTTGGTCTCGATTTACCGGCCTTTATGTCGGGGCGCTAACATATGCGCTGCCCTTCCTCCGGGCTGATCAGCCGCCTGTTGGGAACCAGTCTGCTGGTCTGCGTATCACTCTATACACCTGTGCTGTCTGCCGCGCCGCTGGAAGGTGGCGACAAGAACGAGCCGATCAGTTTTCAGTCCGATGATGTGACATACGATCAGAACAACGATATTTTCACAGCCACCGGCCATGTCGAGATTTATCAGGATGGCCAGATCGTCCTGGCCGATCGCGTCGCGTATGACCGCACCAGGGATAAAGTCATGGCCTCGGGCCGTGTGACGCTGGTGGATAAAGAAGGCCAGACTTATTTCGCCGACAGATTGGAACTGCAAAACACGCTGAAACAGGGTTTCGCCGAGGATATCGGCCTGGTCTTCAACGATGGTTCACGTTTTGCCGCGCGCCGCATCGAACAACCAACCTCGGACCAGGCCGTGTTGCGCAATGCGGTTTACTCGCCGTGTAATTTATGTGCCGAAGATCCGCAGAAAGCACCGTTGTGGCAAATCCGCGCAGCCAAAGTCGTCAATGATAAGCCGACCAAGGATATTTATTACCACAATGCACGCCTTGAAACCTATGGCGTGCCGGTTGTTTACATTCCGTATTTTTCGCATCCGCAACCGGATGTGCGCGCCCGTTCAGGTTTGATGGAACCTGTTTTCAGCGCTGAAAGTAAAACCGGTTTCATTGTCCGTAACTATTATTATTACAATTTCAACGACCAGAACGATGCCACAATCGAAGTCACCAAGACACAGCGTAATGCTGAAATCCTGGGCGGCCAATGGCGCCAGATTTTTGCCAAAGGCAAGATCGATCTGGAAGGCAGCATGAATTACAGCCCGGTCCGTGGCGGCAGTGATGAGAGAAATATCCTCAAAGAAGAAGATTTCCGTGGCCATTTCTTCGGGCGCGGCGAATTCGATCTGACCGACCAATGGCGCACCGGTTTCAATATCCGTCGCACTGTTGATCGTTTCTATCTGAAAGATTTTGACTACAGCCAGGATGATATTCTCAATAACGAACTCTATGCCGAACGTTATGATGATCGTGATTTCAGCCGGATCAGCGCTTATTATTTCCAGGACCTGCGTCCAAACATCAACACGAGCCAGCCTGATATCCTGCCCTGGGCAGAAGATACGCGTTATGGTGACCCCAATGACGTACTGGGTGGCCGCTGGGCATTGAACAGTCAGTTCATGACCTTGTTGCGTGATGCGGAGCCATCCGTTTCACGCCTGTCCTTCGCACCATCGTGGAAACGCCAGGATATTATCAGCACGCTCGGATTGAAGACATCGGTTGAAGGCAAAGTACGCAGCGATACTTATTGGGTTCAGCAAAGTTCACCTTATGACTTCAGCGCCGATGAAGATGGGCCAAACACAACCGTCACGCGTCTCTTCCCAAGCACAACGGTCAATGCGTCTTATCCGCTGGTCAATCCGATGAAAAACGCCACGGCGCTGATCGAACCGAAAATGGCTTTGACACTGGCCCCTAATCTAAGCCAGAACGGCTCTATCCCGAACGAAGATTCACGCGACGTTCAGGTTGATATCAGCAATCTCTTTGACGATAGCCGTTTCCCCGGCGTGGACCGTGTCGAAAGCGGCAGCCATGTCTCATACGGCGTCAAAGCCGGCGGTTATACGGATAATGGCAACAGCGCCTTTGTCACGCTGGGCCAAAGTTATCGCCTGACCGATAATTCCATCTTCCCGGAAGGTTCCGGTCTGAATGAAGACCGTTCGGACTATGTCGGCCAGGTCGAATTTACCTTCCAGGAAAAACTTTATCTGGATTACCGTTTCCAGATGAATAATTCCACTTTTAAAAACCAGCGCCAGGAAGTGCAGCTTGCAGTTCTGCAGGATACGTACGAGGCCGGTATCAATTACCTGTCCACGCCGATCATCGAAGGAACGGGCCTGACTGAAGGCCGTGAGCAAGTCAGCCTGACCGGCGCCAAGCGTGTCACCGATAAATGGTCCGTCGCGGCCACCACACGTCACGATTTAAGCGGCGATGCCGGATTGCTGAATGCCGGATTAGCCCTGCAATACCGGAATGAATGTCTGCGCGCATCGATCCGCGGCGAACGTGACCTGACCGATCTGTCACTGGGCGGCAGTGAAAGCCGTATCATGTTCAGCCTGGGCCTGCGCAATCTGGGTGGCTATGACAAGGCTATGATCACGGATGAAACCTTCTTTGAACCGTTCGGCGCACGCCCGCGGATCTAAAAGCTTGCCTAATCCGATCAAGCCTGCTATCGGATTTTAATACTCTTTACTCTGTTTGTTTGCACATGTCCTTTATTCTTCGCAGCCATCACGACCGTTACCGCCAGCGCAACCGCGAATCCCTGATCCGCACGACGACCACAATCTGCCTGGTCGCCATTGCCCTGTCATGCGGTTATCTGTTCGGCAAGCAACGTTCTGCGGTGGCCCACGGCCAGGCCGAACTAGCCATGCAGGACATGCAGAAACGCATTCGTGACAATGAAAATACGATGATCAATCTGCGCAGCCGCAATGAGACATTGAATATCGAACTGAGCCAGTTGAAAGGCCAGTATAAAACTCAGGTCCCGACCGGCGATCTGCAAACCCTGGTGCAATTGTTACAGGAGCAGACGGACAAAGGCATGAGTGTTGAGCGTCTGAGTCAACTGATCAAGGCTGCCCGCCCGCCACAAAATTGCAGTACGCCGCAAAGCAAGCGCTTTATCCTGTCCACCCCGGCCTATGAAGGCCCGGAAAGCAAGATTACCTTTGCGGAAGGTGCCGTTGCTGTCTCCGGTAATGGGGAAGCCAGCATCAATAGCAAAGGTTCCAAAGAAGCCTGGTTCGATGCCGGTAAGAAAGTAAAAATCACCTTTACCCAGCCCGGCGGCATCCAGGAAATCAAAGAAGGTATTCTGCCTCTGCATCACACGATCATCCGCAATGACAAGGAATATCGTTTCTCGATTTCCGAAGGTCCGCGTTCCTTTGTCGTGGTGACCAGCGATAATTGCGATTATCAGGAGGCCGATCGCGGCCATTACCAGCCGAGTGTGCGTACAACAACAACGGTGATCAATTCACAGCCGCAACCGGCTTCCCCAGCGCCTGTAACGGAAACTATTGCACCGACCCCGGCGCCAGCAGCTGCAGAACCAGCGGCAACCCGCTGACCATCGTTCTGGTTTTTGTATCCTTGCCCATTTGCGCCGCAATTTGCACCGCATAACGACCAGGTCGCGTCGTTTCCTTGATTACCCAGGTATTGAAATAATCCTGTGACGGATGGTTAAGGGTCACCGTCCATTGGCCGGACTGACCGGATGCATAGCTATATTGCGCCATGCCATCGGCAAAATCATTCCCCTGATAATGAACGGACCCGGAGGTAAATTGTGCTTCCGTCTTAATTTCACGTTCTGCCGATAGCTGGATATTCATCCAGCCATTGAGACGTTTCAGCATGACATTTTCATCATGATAGGACCCGTCCTCCAGATTGAAATCGATGGTTTCGATCTTCCCGTCATACAGGGCAATCTCCATATTACCACTGAGATGGTAATTCTCTTTTTCAATGGCAAATGGCATCAGCAAGGCGATATTGTGATCGTCGCTCTGGAGGGATTTCACCGTCCCCTGCAGCATAATATCCTGTAATGGCAGATCCATTTTCAGTTGCATATTTTCAATGCTGACACGCTTGATCTGCGGGAACGGCCAGTTCAGTGCCAGGGATTTCATATCAGTGACATGCTGGTCCCAGTAACGGATGATCAGTTGTTTCACACCATTCTGCGCAATCGATGGTGCGGACTGGTCGGTGTAAAGTTCACGCAATTCTGTTTTATCGTCCAGCTTGAGCTTATCGATGACAATGCCATCCATATAGAGATGTAAACCGCTGATCTCAGCCTGTGGATAACCGGCACGTTTGATCTGCATTTCCAGTACCTTGGCGGCCAGGCTTTGTGCCAGCAGATAAAGCGCCACGCCGATCACCAGAATACCGCCCAGCGCGGCACCGGCATAAATATACTGTTTTCGCGATAATTGTAATTTCATTTTCTTACGGGCCATCATTCAATGAGGCCAGTGTGGCATTCCCGCCGATCGCCGTCAAATTGATAGATACCGTTTTTTCCTGCGCAAAACGTGATAAATAATGCGGCCCACCGGCTTTTGGCCCCGTTCCCGACAGGCCCATACCGCCAAAAGGCTGCACCCCGACCACGGCACCGGTTATTCCGCGATTAATATAGATATTCCCGACCCGCGCACGTCTGATCACATCATCGATAAACGGTTCCAGACGGCTATGCACGCCCAGCGTCAGCCCGTAACCATAGTCGTTGATCTGGTCGATCAATGTGTTTTTCTCGGCCTGTTTATAGGTGATGATATGCACGATCGGCCCGAAATTCTCATTCTCCAGATCATGAATCGATTTAATTCCCAAAACCGTCGGCGTGACGAAATAACCTCTGTGCGTGGCTTTATGCGCCTGCATCAATGGTACACCTATCGCATCGAGATGTTTTTCCAGCCGGTCCTGCGCCGCCTGATCAATCACCGGACCAACATCCGTTTGCAATTCCGATGGATGGCCAATCTGCAATTCCACCATCGCACCCCGTAGCATGTTGGAAATGGTTGGGGCGATTTCTTCCTGCAGATACAAAACACGCAAAGCTGAACAACGCTGGCCTGCCGTGTGAAAGCCGCTGCGAATAACGTCATCGACGACCTGTTCCGCCAAAGCGCTGGAATCGACGATCATCGCATTCTGCCCGCCTGTTTCCGCGATAAATGGTACAATCGGCCCGTCTTTATCGGCGAGTGTTTTCTGGATACGCCGCGCCGTTGCCGTTGAACCGGTAAAGGCGATACCGGCAACATGGTGATGCGAAACAAGCAAGCCACCCAACATCCCATCACCCGGCAATAAGGCAATCACATCTTTCGGCAAACCGGCTTCCAGCATGATCTGGATTGTCCTGTAAGCAATCAGGCAGGTTTGCGGGGCCGGTTTTGCGGCCACTGTGTTACCGGTAACCAATGCAGCCGCAATCTGGCCGATAAAGATCGCCAGCGGGAAATTCCACGGGCTGATACAGACAAACACGCCGCGCCCTTCGGATAACAGCATATTCTGTTCTCCCGCCGGACCCGGCAGGGATAATGGTTGCGCATGACGGCGTGCTTCAACGGCATAGTAACGGCAGAAATCAACCGCTTCACGAATTTCCGCCAGCGCATCAGGCAAATTCTTGCCTGCTTCATAAACACATAAGGCGATCAATTCATCCTGATGCTCCAGCAGGCCATGGGCGATCTGCTCAAGAATGGCGGCGCGTTTATCGGCAGGAGTCTCATTCCATGGCGCAAACGCCTTGTGCAATCCCTGCATAACATCATGCACCGCCTCATGCGCCGTATCATGCACCTGTCCGACGACATGTCCGGGATCTGCCGGGTCCATCACGGAGCGGACGGCGATTGACGGGATATCCTGTTGATAAAAAGCCTGCGCCTGCCAGTGTTTTTCACGATAGATTTGCAATTCTTTCACCAGATGATCCTGATCGGCGCGGTCGGACAGATCATAGATGGTGGAATTGATCCGGTCGGGATAAAGACCGGCGGGCAGCGGAATGGAGGGATGGTATTTCGGTTGATACTCTCGTGCGGCGGTCACGGGGCTGGCCGCCAGTTCTTCCGCCGGGATGGTTTTATCATAGATATGATTGACGAACGAACTATTGGCACCATTTTCCAGCAGGCGGCGCACCAGATAGGGCAATAAATCCCGATGCTGTCCCACCGGTGCATAGACCCGGCAGGGCGGGATGAATTTCAGTTTCTGTTCGTGCAGAGCTTCATAAAGCGGGTGACCCATCCCATGCAGGCGCTGGAATTCAAAATTCTTGTTGCCGTAATTTTCACCCAAAGCCAGGATCGCGCTGATGGTGAACGCATTATGCGTGGCAAATTGCGGGTAGATCGCATCCGCCGCTTCCAGCATCTGATCGGCCGCAACCAGATACGATAAATCTGTATTCACTTTGCGTGTAAAGACCGGATAACCCGATAGGCCGCGTTCCTGGGCTTTTTTAATCTCACTGTCCCAATAAGCACCTTTGACCAGACGGACCAGGATTTTTTTACCCTGGCTGCGCGCCAAAGCAATCAACCATTGCACGACAGCGATACAACGTTTCTGGTAAGCCTGAATAGCCAGGCCGAAACCGTTGAAACCAGCCAGATCCGGGTCGGTGAAAATCTGCTCGAAAATATCCAGCGATAAGTCCAGACGTTCCGCTTCCTCAGCATCCAGCGTCACCGGCACATCATAGTCTTTTGCCAGCAGGATCAGTTCCTTGACGCGCTTGACCATGATTGGCAGGACACGGTTACGCTGGGACTCTTCATAACGTGGATGCAGCGCGGATAATTTGATCGAGACGCCATGTTTGGCAAAGAGATTTTTCTGTTTATCCTGTGCCTGACCGACCGTTTCGATGGCCTGACGGTAATGTGCCAGATAATCCTTGGCTTTGATATCGGTCCGCGCACCCTCACCCAGCATATCGAAGGAGAAAAGATATTTCTTCGCATCGCCGCTGCGGCTGTAAGCAAGCGCTTCATCCAGCGTCCGGCCGGAGACAAATTGCCCGCCCAGTAATTTTACGGCCTGTACGACTGCCTGACGGATCACTGGCAGACCCATGCGTTGCACCATGCGGCCGATACGGCTGTTGGTGTTGTGCAGAATATGGTCCGACATCACCAGGCCCCAGCCCGATAATGTCGTGATCAGTTTTTCATGATCGTGCGTTTCACTTGTCCAGGAGGCGGTGGTGATTTTGTCGACAATGAGCTGGTCCGCTGTTTCCGTATCGGGAATGCGCAACAACGCCTCCGCCAGACCCATCAGGGCAATCCCCTCATCGGTCGAGAGGGCATAACGCTGCATGAAATCTTCCAGCAAAGTACGGTCCGAGCCATGCTCGCGCACGATTTTAATCCAGGCGGCGGCACGTTGCGCGATGGCCTGCTCGTCAGCCTCTGTGAAAGGTCCTTCCGCCCCCATATGGGCCAACAGATTTTCGACGCATTCCGTCTCATCCCGGCGATAGGATGGATTGATTTTTGCGCGTAGCTCTTCCAAGTTAGGAACAGTGCTTTTGCTGGTCATGGGCGGCCTTATCGTACGGTTCCATATGATCTTACAGACTATCAATTAAAATAGGGTTTTAGGTATGCCAGAGACAACCCCCTTTGCCAGTGGCGACCGTCTTTTTAAGGTCACGGACGATATTTACGGCCTGCGCCTGCCGATGCCGCCGCCTTTAGAGTGGATTAACGTCTATTTCCTGCGTGACGGGGATGGCTGGGCCATGGTCGATAGCGGCTATAACACGCCGGACAGCCGCGAAGTCCTGATGGAGGCCCTGGACCAGCATCTGGACGGATTGCCCGTGACACGGCTGTTTGTGACCCATTACCACCCCGACCATATCGGCCAGGCCGGTTATATTTGCGGCCGCTTCAACTGCCCGCTTTATATGACCCAGACGGAATGGCTGCTGGGACGCTGGCTGAGCACCGAACGGACGGCAGCCTATCTGACCACCGTTACGAATTATTATCAGGCTGCCGGCACGCCGGATGAATTGATGCGTATCATCACCGAACGCGGCAACAGCTTCCTGCGCACCAGCGACGAAGTCCCGCCGGTCTTTCATCAACTGAAAGACGGCGACATGGTCACAATCGGCGAACGACGCTGGCAAATCAAAGTCGGACGCGGCCATGCACCGGAAATGTTCACGATGTATGATGCCGAAAACAAATTATTGCTGTCTGCCGATCATATCGTGGCGCGTATCACACCGAATATCAGTATCTGGCCATTCAACCCGGATGATAATCCGTTGAAAGATTATATGGACAGCATGCGCCAGTTCGCAAAGGATATTCCGGATGATATTACGTTACTGCCGGGCCATGGCCGTTCCTTTGACGGTTTCCATGAACGTGTCGCCAATTACCAGACGCACCATGAAAACCGCCTGGCCAAATTAATGACAGGACTGGAAGACGGAACAGCGCGGACCTTATACGATCTGCTGAAAATCCTGTTTTCACGCGATTTATCGCCGCGCGATTTCGTCTTTGCCCTGGGTGAAACTCATTCACACATCAATTACCTGATGTATGACGGCAAAGTCACAAAGATCGAAGGCAAGCCTTATACGCTGTATCAAAAGGCCTAATTGCTCTTCAATACGTCCTGCAGGAACTGATACAGGCGACCCACATCCGAGCTGACAAAGACGCTGGACAGTAATTCGCCATGATCGTGCGTCTTGGCCTGGTCGTGCATTTCCTCGAACTGGCGCATGTAACGCTGGACGTAGGTGCGGAACTCGACATCATCGGCATATTTCTGACGCAGTTTCTCATGGCTGAGATTATCGCGTGATGACAGCAGGCGTTTTGCAAAGACGGATGTCTCGCCGCGCTGGTATGCTTTCCAGCTTTTCTCCGGCAATTCGCCTTCGAGCATGCGCGTAAAATCGAGTGCCAGGGAATGCAGGCTCTCAACCACGAATTTCGCCGAGGTGAAGAAGTGATCGCGTTGCAGCGACTGTTCCAGATCGCGGATATTCGCAGCTTTCTCGACCGCTTCCTGTGCCGCTTTTTCCAGAGCTTCAGCCTGGTCACGAATGATGGCCTGATGATGCTGCATTTGTTCATTGAGGATAGCGACATGGCTGTTGAAGGTTTCAACCTGTTCAGCCTGCAAGCCACTTTCTTCCAATGTGCGGCGCAATGTCTCGGTGGATTTCGCCAGCGTGTCGGCACTATCCTGGGTCGTGTCGTTCAGCGTCTGTGTCTGGATCGCCAGATGCATGGCCTGTTCTTCGGACTGGCGGGCCATGTCTTTCAGTTCAGCGGCGCGCTGAGTAAAGGATTGATGCGCCTGTCCCAATGTCTGCTGCAATTTCTTGATTTGCTCCACGGAACCGATGGTTTGCGTATCCAGTTGGGATGTTGCTTGTGCAATTGTGTTCTGCACATGGGTAATGGCACTGGCCGCACTGTCAGCCATCTTGCGGCTGGCATCGGCATGGCCTTCAAGCGTTTCCAGGGTCCCACTTAACTTGCCGTAGAGCTGGTTGGCTTCATCGATGGTCGAACGCGCCTGTTGTGCGCCAAAGGACAGATCGCTGACGCCTTTCTGATACGTGTCATGTACCTGTGCAAACGCATCGAGACCGGTCTTGCTGACAATCTCGTAACGCTGGCCCAGTTCAGCATAACGTTCCAGGCTTTGCTGGACGCGGTTTACCGTCTCATCGGACAGTGTGATGATATGCTTGCTGTTATTGAGGATATTCTCATCCAATTGCAACAGGTTCTGATGTGCCTGGCTGGTCTGTGTATTCAGTGTTGAAAGCTGCGTATTGACGCGATCCAGTTGCGGCAACACGACAGTGACCTGACTCAGCATCGCCTTGACGCGGTTATCAAGTGTCTGTGCATGTTCGCTCAGGCCCGTCTTGATGACGCTCATATCATTATGAATCTGGATCATCGAGGTTTGCAGCGCACGCGCCTTGTCATCAATATCCTGGCCAATGGTCTTGGCCGTATCGCTCAAGGTCTGACCCAGACCATGCATGGCAGAGATTTTCTGCTCGAACATATTGCCGGTGATTTGGGCCTGCTCCATCGCCTGTGCAGACGCTTGTGCCATTTTATCCATCGGCTGGGCGATGGCATCACTGATCGCAGCGACGCCTTTTTCCAGTTCGGCTGTTTTGGTGGTGACATGCGCGAATGCATCTTGCAGCATGGCACGAATCGTATCGGCCTTGGCCACGATTTCATGACCGCTATGGTCAAGCGCAACCTGGCGTTCCACAAACACATTGATCAGGCCATCCATATGATTGCGCAGGGAAGCAAAGGATTCCGCTGTTTCGGCCAGCTTGGTTTTGTTCTGCGTAATCAGGCTGTTCATGTAACCATCGCTCTGGCTGCGTTCATCGGCCAGTGCGGCGCGCGTGTCGTTGAGCAATTTGCGGGATTGTTCCGTCGCATGATCAGCCGCCGCCGTCACCATACCGCTAAATTGCTGCACGTAATCAGCCGTGCGTTCGGATAAATATTTCAGATTCTGCTGGGCTGTCTCGCCGGTTTTACCGACGCTCTGGGTCATCTCATTTTGCAGGCGCACGGCAAGGGCGGAGAGTTGTTCAATGGACACTGTCGTCGCTTCACCCAGCTTGGCACGGACAGCGGCAACCAATTGCGACAGGCGATCCACCGCATCGTTGGTGCTGTGACCGATATGATCCTGCATCTGCTGCGACATGTCAGAAATTTTCTGGACAGAGGCCGTGGTGCTTTGATGGATACCATCCTGCATCTGTTGCGACAGGCCGGTGATGGTCTGGACGGATGAGACCGTGCTTTGCGTGATACCGCTTTGCATCGTCTGGGCCAGCGTATTGATCTGGCCGACCGACAAGGTGGTGGTTTCACCCAGATTATCAATCGTGCTCTTCAATGTCGTGCGGGCCTGGCCCATCTGAACCAGTAATTGTTCCAGCATTTTCGCATTGTTGCTTAATTGTTCCTGGCCGTCGAATGTGTGGCCCTGCAGGTCCTGCATGATCTTGTCATGACGGGCACTTAAATGTTCGGCCTGTGTATTGATCTGGCTGAGAACCTGTTCCAGTGCCAGACCCTGGCCCTGCAGGCGTGTTTCGATCAGCTTGGCTTTGTCCAGCGCATCATCGGTGAAATCATAGATACGGCTGGTGCCTTTTTGCAGTACGGTCGCAACGGCTGTCGCTTTTTCTTCCAGGTCAGCAATATCGACACGCAGTGCGTCGCGTTCCGTGGTGATTTTCGTCGTGCTGCCGGCAATCGCCTGGACCGCATCATCCTGCCATTTTTGCAGATCAGCCAAAGGTGCCTTCAGCAGATCGCCGATGATCTTCGTCGTCTCGGATGTCTGGTTGACGGTTTTATCCAATTGCGCCGCATCCTGAACCATCTGGTTCGATGCCTGCACCAGAAAATTGCCTTTGCTTTCAAAATCTTTTTGCAGATCGATCAATTTGTCATTGCGGCTGGTCAGGCGTTTTTCAACTTCTTCCAGACGTTCCGCTGTCTGGCGGGCACCGGTGTGCATGGCTTGGGCTTCAGTGTGCATCGCCTGGCGGGCCTGTTGCAAGGTCGACAGGGCGCTGCGTGTCGCGCGGGACATTTCCGCCGTCTGGCGCATCAGACGTTCGATATCGCTGTTGACGCGTTTCTCGGCTTCTTCCGATGGGAAGATCATTGCCTGGATTTCCTGGCGCAATGTTTCGGCATAGAGTTTTACATCGACGGAACGCAGCCAGAAGGTCAGCACCATCCAGAATAAAGCCATCGGTGCCAGCAACCCGGCGAGGAAACCGCCGATTTCATGCGGCATCAGATTAGCGACATTTTTCCAGCCCACCGTGTTGTGCACATAGACGACCGCCGCCGCCAGCCACATGGCGGACAGGCCCGTGCCGCAGAACATGATGATCGCCGGCAGATGTTGTTTCGATTGTTTTGCAATGGCATTGCGGCGGCGCTGCCAGCTTTGCATCAGCATCAATGTTTCATTTTCATTGGCCGGCAAACTGCGTGCTTCGGACCGGTCCGTGGCCGTCAGTTGCGGCAGTTTCAATGGTGCTGTTGGCGCATGTGCCGCTGGGGCCGTTTTGGCCTCACCCGTTTTGGCTTGTTCTGGTACAATCTCTGGGCTTGGCATGGGGGCCTCATTTGCGTAAAAGGTAAACAAAAGTTTAATGTGACTGGAATAGCGATGCAAGACAAAGATACAAAGATTGTACATATTATCGGAGCCGGTCTGGCCGGTTCGGAAGCCGCCTGGCAACTGGCCCAGGCCGGGATTCCGGTTATCCTCCATGAAATGCGGCCTGTTACCAAGACCGAGGCGCATCAGACGGACAATTGCGCCGAATTGGTCTGCTCGAATTCTTTTCGTTCGGATGATGACGAATATAACGCTGTCGGCCTCCTCCACTGGGAAATGCGCCAGATGAACTCGCTGATCATCGAATCGGCTGACGTCCATAAGGTCCCCGCCGGAGGTGCGTTGGCCGTCGACCGCGACCATTTTTCCGGAATGGTCACCGAACGTCTGAACAGCCATCCGCTGATCACCATGAGCCGGGAAGAGATCACGTCGCTGCCCGAAGATGATGGCCATCTCTGGCTGATTGCCACCGGCCCATTGACCGGTTCAGGCCTTGCCAATTCCATCCGCGAAAAAACCGGTGAAGCGTCACTGGCCTTCTTCGATGCGATTGCGCCGATTGTCTATACGGAAAGCATCAATATGGATGTGGCCTGGTTCCAGTCGCGCTATGATAAAGAAGGCCCGGCGGGCACCGGTAAGGATTACATCAACTGCCCGATGAATAAGGAACAATATCTGAATTTCATCAAAGAACTGACAGAATCCCCGCATACGGAATTCAAGGAATGGGAAAAAGATACGCCGTATTTCGAAGGCTGCATGCCGATCGAAGTGATGGCGTCACGCGGTGTCGATACGTTGCGTTACGGCCCGATGAAACCGGTCGGCCTGACCAATCCGCACACAGGCGAACGCGCACATGCCGTGGTGCAATTGCGCCAGGATAATGCATTAGGCACGCTCTATAACCTCGTCGGTTTCCAGACGAAACTGAAATGGGGCGAACAGCCGCGCGTGTTCCGCATGATCCCGGGTCTGGAAAATGCCGAGTTCGCCCGTCTGGGTGGCTTGCACCGCAATACCTTTATCAACTCACCGAAATTGCTGGATGACACATTGCGCATGAAAGCCATGCCGCATATTCGTTTCGCCGGACAAATCACCGGTTGTGAAGGCTATGTGGAATCTGCCGCCGTTGGTTTGATGGCTGGACGTTTTATCGCCGCGCAATTAAAGGGCCAGAAGATTAAAGCACCGCCTGTCATCACCGCGATGGGAGCCTTGCTCAGCCATATCACTGGTGGGGCGAATGCCGAGACATTCCAGCCGATGAATGTCAATTTCGGTTTGTTTCCGCCACTCACCGTTGCAGAAGCAAAAGCCAATCGTGGCCGCGACCGCAAGAAATTCCAGAGCACCCGCGCAAAAGAAGCGTTTCTGGATTATCTGAAAGGCTAATTCTTCACCCACATCTTGCCATCGAGCAAAGCTTTGATCATGCCATGTGCAGTGCGTGCTTCCTGTCTGGTCAGGCGCATACGTTGCAGGAAGCCACGGGCATTGCGTAATTGCGCCGGGATATTTTGTGGGTTGGTGAAATAATTTTTCTGCTCCAGCGCCCAGATCATATTCTGGAAGAGATTATCCATCTCACCCTGGGTCGCCAATTCGGCTTCCTGCAAATTCAGCACATCCAGAATGGGCGAGTCATTTTTTTGTGGCACCACAACGGCGCGATGCCACCAGGCATAGCCGATCAACAGGACAGCCTGCGCCAGATTCAATGAGGCAAATTCCGG
>DASWYT010000025.1:0-5924 GCA_036404835.1 Alphaproteobacteria bacterium
GAGGAGGCGGGATAAAGACGATATCATTTTTTTTACGTAATCCGGTTAAAACCAATGGTAACAGCCGTCCTCTCAGAGGCCCGGCTGGGGTGAATATCCTAAGATACAGCAGTTTAACGGCTTGGGTAGGATTTTCCAGCCCAAAGGGGGTATTTAAAGTGGGTTTTATTTCATGAATCCCTGCTTTATCCTCACGGGCACCATGAATCCATCTGCTTTACCCTTTTCCGCCTCCCCGCAACGCAGCGACGTCATTATCGTCGGTGCCGGACCGGTTGGCCTGTTCGCCGTTTTCGAGCTGGGTCTGCTCGATCTGACATGCCAGCTGGTCGATATTCTCGACAAGCCGGGCGGCCAGTGCGCCGAGCTTTACCCGGAAAAACCGATCTACGATATTCCGGCCTGGCCCGTCATCACCGGCCAGGAACTGACGGATAAATTGCTGGAGCAGATCAAGCCGTTCAACCCCGCCTTCCATCTCAATCATCTGGTCAGTGCCGTTGAAAAAACCGCAGACGGTTTGTGGCGCGTCACGACCGATGGCAATCTGACACTGGAAGCGCCGGTGATCGTGATCGCGGCAGGAGGTGGCAGTTTTACGCCGAAAAAACCGCCGATTGACGGGATCGATGCCTATGAGAAACAATCGGTTTTCTATGCGGTGCGCCAGCGTGAACAATTCCGCGACAAGCATATCGTCATTGCCGGGGGCGGTGACAGTGCACTTGACTGGACATTGAACCTCTCCGAAATCGCCAAGCGCGTCACATTGATCCATCGCCGCCCGGATTTCCGCGCCGCGCCGCATTCCGTCAAAGCGATGCAGGATTTGGTCGCACAAGGCAAAGTCGATTTCAAAGTCGGCCAGATCAGTAACCTGCACGGTGATAACGGTATGCTATCCGGCCTGACCGTGACGGATGATGATGGTAACACCACCGATATTGCCTGTGATGCGTTGCTGCCTTTCTTTGGCCTGACGCTGAAACTGGGACCGGTAGCCGAATTCGGCCTGAATCTGCATGAAAATCGTATCACGGTGGATACGGAAAAATTCATGACCTCGACACCGGGCATTTTTTCCATCGGTGATATCAATTACTATCCGGGTAAGTTGAAACTGATCCTCTCAGGCTTCCATGAAGCCGCCTTGATGGCGCAGGCCGCTTATGCGATCATTCACCCCGACAAGAAATTGCGGTTTGAATATACGACCAGCAGCACCAATATTCACAAGAAACTCGGCGTGAAAGATTAAATGAGCGAACCGGAGATCACATTGCGCGTGACGGATCAGGAAGGCAAGGACCATGTCTTGCCTGCCCTGTCCGGCTGGCGTGTCATGGAAATCATCCGCGATCACGATCTGCCGATCCGCGCTGAATGCGGCGGGTCCTGTGCCTGTGCGACATGCCATGTGTATGTTGCGGAAAAATGGGTCGACAAAATCCCGGCTGCCGAAGATGAAGAGCAATATATGCTTGATGGCGTTACAGGTTACGATCAGAAACGGTCCCGCCTGTCCTGTCAGATTTTGATGCAGGACGAACTGGACGGTCTGCATGTCACATTAGCGCCGGGGAGCGAACCATGAAAATAGGTATTTTCGACAGTGGCCTCGGCGGCCTGGTGCTGACCAAAGCCATCACCAACGCCCTGCCGACCTATGATTATATTTATCTCGGCGATACGTTGCATGTGCCTTATGGCCCGCGGTCCGGCGAAGCGATTTATGAATTCACCAAAAAAGCCGTCGATTTCCTGTTCCGTCAGGATTGCCAGCTGATCATCATCGCCTGTAACACCGCATCCGCCAGCGCATTGCGTCGCCTGCAACAGGAATATCTGCCGGTGCATTATCCGCAGCGTCGTATCCTGGGTGTCGTCGTGCCGACATTGGAAGAAGCATTATCCAGTGGCCATCATAATCTGGGCCTGATTGCCACATCGTTTGTCGTGAATTCCGATATCTATGCCATCGAACTGCAAAAGATGGACCCGCAAATCAAAATCTGCGCGAAAGCGACGCCTTTGTTGGTGCCGCTGATCGAGAATGACGGGCTGGATTACGTGTCCGCCCCACTGAAAGATTATCTCAAGCCGCTGATAGACCAAAAGATCGATGGGCTGATCCTGGGCTGCACCCATTATCCGTTGCTCAAACCATTGCTGAAAAATATCCTGCCGCCGCATATCGATCTCATCAGCCAGGATGATTTCCTGCCGGCGAAACTGGAAAATTACCTGGAACGCCATCCGGAAATCGAAGCGACACTGAGCCGCAAGAGCCATTACCGTTTCTGCGTCACCGATCTGGCCGCATCTTACCAGACCATGGCGAATAAGATTTTCGGCAAGCCGGTCAAACTGGAAAAAGTTGTTCTTTAAAGCTTTCTTAAAAGGCTGGACGCCAGATTGACCCTTATGAGTATTGGCAAAAAACTCGAAGAATGGCAAAGCGCCGGATTGTTAACGCCCGAGCAAATGCAAAATATCCGCTCTTATGAAGCGGACCAGCCCAGTGCCGCGAAATTCATCTGGCGTTACGGCCTGCTGGGCCTCGGTTTATTGATCATTATGATTGGTGTGGTGGCGATTGCTGCCTCTAACTGGTCCGCCATTCCGGCCAGCCTGAAATTATCCATCCATCTTATTTTATCGCTGATCGTCGCGGGTGGATTATTCCGCATGTGGAATCGTAGCGAACAACAACTCTGGCGTTTTGAAGCATTGCTCCTGTTCAACGCCACGGGTGTTCTGACCCTGATGGCCCTGTTGGGGCAAATCCTGCAGACCCAGGCACCCCTTGAAAAAACCATGTTGCTCTGGTGGACATTGATTACACCGATGCTGCTGTGGCTGGGCAAGAGACGGCTAAGTTTTATTTTATGGACCGGCCTGACGATCTATGTGATGGCCACCAATCTTCCCGATATCCCATGGCTTAATCTCACCGTCATTATCGGCCTGATTCAGCTTTATATCTTGTTGCCGCTTTTCAATTGGTGGAACACGCAAAAGCCGGGCTGGTCGGATCATGGCCGCCATGCAGGTGTCATCGCCAGCTTTATCGCGATCAACCTCTTTTTGGTCCTGCCCTATAATGTGTCTCACGACTATAAAACAGCACCGGATAACACTTTAGAATCGTATGCTGTCGAAATTGCCCTGTTGCTGAATATTGTCCTGACCTTTTTGATCGGTTTTATACGGTATCGCACATTATCCATCGTTACGATGTGGCCGCAAAGCAATATCTGGTTACGCCTGACACTTGCGCATCTCTTTTTTGCTTTATGTATCTATAGCATGCCGGGATGGTTCTTCTGGTTTATCCTGTACTGGCTGATTGCCGGGCTGGTCGGACTGCGCATGGATGACCGCAAGATTGTCAGCCTGTCCATTACCGCCATCGCCATCCGCATGATCGTTTTCTATTTCGAAATTACCCAAAACCTGATGACGACCGGCCTGTTGATGATTGCCAGTGGTGTCGGTGTGATTTACCTGGTGAAGACCTATGCGCAATGGCGGATAGCATTGCTGAACCTGTTGGGAGCCAAACCATGACACGCTCGCAACCGGCCAAAATCCTGCTGATCGCCGTCCTGATTGCCCCGATGATGATTCTGCTGGGTATGGCCGCACAATCGGTTAGCACCCTAAAAACAGAGCCGACCTTTATTCTGCCGATTGAAGGTTATGACCCGCGCGATCCGGTCTATGGCCATTATTTCCAGTTCCAGATTTCCTGGCCGTGGCACAAGCTCAATCCGATAAGCTGTTCCAATGACCAACCCGAAAAATGCCGCGTCTGTTTCATGGATAACGGCACGCACCAAAACGGCATCGTGACACCGGTTATTGCCGTGATACCGGAGCATGACATTCGCAAGCAAAAATGTGTAGCAACCGTAGATGGGATTAATTATTTCGGTAAAGCCTACAAGATCCCGCAAATAGATCGGGAATATCCGGCCCAGCTGCATCTGCAGAATGTACCACATCGCTTTTATATCGATGAAAAACATGGCAAACCCCTGGAAGATTACTTCCGCACCAACCCGGCCGATTTCGCCATCCAGGTTAAAATTCATAACAATGCCATCCATGTCGAAAAATTGCTGATTGAGGGCCGGGATTACCGGGAAACCCTCCGCTAAATCCGTTAAAAACCCGAACTTCACCCTTGCTTTTTCGTGCATTTACGCCTTCAATAAGCCCATGCTGAAAAAGATCAAACACACCATTCAGGGACTGCTCTCTGCCACCTCCGCCATGTCGGTACGTGTGCAAGTCGGCCTGGCCGCAAAATATGTCGGCACGGATGAATTGGGCAATCGTTATTTCGTCGGCAAGCCGCGCACCGGGACCAAACGCGACCGTCGTTTCGTGCTTTACGCCAATATGGCGGGCGATCACGGTTACGATGCGTCACAAATCCCGCCGGAATGGCATGGCTGGATGCATCATCAAACCAATGACCTGCCGCAGGCGCAAAATCCATTACGTCATTCCTGGCAATTGCCACCACAGCAAAATCTGACCGGGACTGCCGGTGCTTATTTCCCACCCGGCCACGCCTTAGGCGGCGGCAAACGTGACAAGGCCACAGGCGATTACGACGCCTGGACGCCTCCAGTCTAATCACAAGGATCTCATCATGAACCACAATACAATCGAAACTGTTCTGGGCGGCGTTGTTCTGTTGATCGCCGGCATCTTTCTCGCCTTTGCCCTGTCCAGCGCCAGCTTTAAACAAACAAGCGGCTATACCGTCAATGCGAATTTCAGCAATGCCAACGGCCTGGCACCAGGCATGGATGTACGTATGAGCGGCGTGAAAGTCGGCTCTGTCAGCAACATGCAGCTTGATCCGAAAACATACCTGGCCACCGTCGCCATGATGATCCAGCCGGATATCAAACTGCCGACCGATACAGTGGCCAAGATCGCCTCCGAAAGCATTCTGGGTGGCAAGTATCTGACACTGGAACCGGGCGCGGAAGACCAGATGCTGAAAGATGGCGATCGCATTCAATACACACAGGCTGCCGTCAATCTCGAAGAAATGATCGGCAAGTTCATCTTCGATGGCGAGAAAGACAAGAAGAAAGATAAAAAAGACGGCGCAGCCAAAACCGCCGCTCCGGACGCTGAAGCACAGCCATTCAGCAGCGACTATTAATTGTCCTGATGATGGTGTCACGTTTCCCTTTTTCCTGTTCACTCTTTGCACTAGGCCTGGCCTGTCTTTTAGCGGGACCGGTTCACGCGCAACAGGACGACCAGGACGCCACGCCAACGATGCAACAAGTGCTGGATTCGCTGGAGGGCCAGGATACGGCCACCGCAGAATCGGCAAAGCAAGAATCTGCGCCATCACCTGAATCCGTGACCACTAATGATGATGTTCTGACACCTCGTGTGACGCCGGAAGCGCCGGTTGCCGTATCCGCACCGGATGCGACACCGCCGATGGAAAACATGAATCCAACCTGGGCACCGGCAACACCGGCAACGACAAATTCACCGGAAGCACCGACGGCGGAACGTGCTGAAACACCGCCGGCCCCGCCGAAACCACCAGCCTATGTCGCTGAAAAATTCGCCGAATTGCAAACACTCGATAAAGTGACGGCGCGAACAGGTACAATCACTGTTCCTGTGGGTGAAACGGTTGCCATCGGCCCGCTCTTTCTCCAGGTCAAAACCTGTCAGCATTCCGCACCGCTGGAACAACCGGAAAGCGCCGCTTTCCTGCAAGTCTGGGAAGCCACACCGAAAGACACGATGGCCGCTGATAAAACCAAAGGCGTCTCGCAATGGGTGTTCAGCGGATGGATGTTTGCATCATCACCGGCTTTATCCGCGATGGATCATCCGATTTATGATATCTGGGTCCTGAATTGCAAAAGCGATTC
>DASWYT010000026.1:0-1886 GCA_036404835.1 Alphaproteobacteria bacterium
ATCGTTATCGACCTTGGCATCTTGCAAAGCTGTTTGCATTATCGCGCCCCTCCTCTTACAATCGCATCATGACACGTATTACACATCCTCAGATCGAGTTCCGGGATAATCAAATCCCTGTTGCGACCGATTTCGGAGATATTTATTTCTCCCCGGAAGACGGGCTGGCAGAAACCGAACTGGTGTTTTTACAGGGTAATAAATTACCGCATGCTTGGCAAGATCAGGAACGGTTTATCATTGCAGAAACAGGCTTTGGCACCGGATTGAACTTTCTGGCAACCGTTAAGCTTTTTAACGAACAGCCGGGAAAATGCCGTCATTTGCACTATATCAGCGTCGAACGTCATCCATTATCTGCTGAACAGTTAAACATTGCCTTGCAACCATGGCGTGCGTACGGGCTGGAAACGCAGCGTCTGCAGGATATTTACCCGCTGCGTATCCCCGGTTTTCACAACTGTCACGTTTCTGCCAACATTACTTTAACGCTTATTTTTGATGATATTTTGAAAGCCTTTGACGATCTGACGGCATCCGTCGATGCCTGGTTTCTCGATGGTTTTGCACCCGCCAAAAATCCGGCCATGTGGAATGATAGTCTTTATCAATCGATGGCGCGCTTAAGCCATGCCGGGACCACCCTCGCCAGCTTTACGGCTGCCGGTGATGTGCGCCGTGGCCTCGAAGCGGCCGGATTTACCATTGAACGCGTATCGGGCTTTGCCAATAAGCGCCACCGCATTGTCGGCACATTCAACGGCCCGGCGAAAACAGACATCAAAACACCGCAAAAAATTGCCATTATCGGTGCCGGCCTGGCCGGTGCAACCATGGCGCATGCTTTGCAACGTCAAGGCATCGACTGCACGATCTTTGACCGCAATCCGCATAGCGGTCTGAATGCATCAGGCAATCAACTGGGACTGATCAATCCGAAACTGGATGTCGGTCATGCCGCAATCAATGATCTGGGCATGAGCATGTATTGTTTCACCCTGCATCGTTTGCGCGACATGGTGGATAAAATTGATTTGAAACAATCCGGTGCCTTGCATCTGGCGACCGACGAAACTAAAGCGCAACGCCAGCAAAAAATTATCTCCGATCTCAGCTGGCTGCCGGAACATGCCCAGATCGTTGATGCACAAAAAGCAAATGCTCTTTCCGGCGTCACGATCTCTGCCGACAGTGCCCTTTATTATCCCGATGCGGTGACGCTGAATACCGCGAAGATGGTTTCAGCCTTGTTAGATCATTGTGACGTACGCTGGGAACAGGAAATAACATCGCTGGCCATGCTGCAGAAAGATTACGACGCGATCATCATTGCCAGTGCCGAAGCCGCCATTGCGCTTTATCCGGAACTGCATCAGATCGTGCAACCTATGCGTGGCCAGGTCACTTATTTCAAAGCACCCGGGACATTGAACTGCCCGGTGATTGCCGGACATTACGTCGCGCCTGTCGATACGGAAACATGGGTCACCGGTGCCACTTTCCAGCGTCAGCGCACTGATGCTATACCACAGGACGCAGATGATCAGACCAATCTGGCAGCCCTGCCGGATTTACTGTCCAATCTCCCGGAACAACCGGAGATCACCGACCATTGGGCGCAGATACGTTACACCACCCCGGATCGTCGCCCCCTTCTGGGACAAATGGCAGAAGACGTCTATCTGGCGACGGCCTTAGGATCACACGGTCTGCAATATAGCTTTATTCTGGCGGAAATCCTGGCCAGCCAGCTGACCGGCGCGCCTTTGCCCGTTGCTAAAAATGTGCTAGATTTCGTGCATCTTCACCGTTATCAGAACCTTTTATCATGAGCCATTTATCCATCGTTCTTCCCGTCCATAACGAAGAAAAACATTTGCCGGAAT
>DASWYT010000027.1:0-2939 GCA_036404835.1 Alphaproteobacteria bacterium
CCGGCAGAATGACAAACGCATCACTGCGCATCACCATCAATTGTTTGCGTTCATGCATGCTGGTCACCACATGCAACTCCGTTAAATCGTCATGGCGTTCTTCGCGGTCCTGCAGATGTTGCGGGATAATGCCGATCACCTTGCCACCGGCGGCCAGAGCGGAATCGGCCACTTCTCCCATCAACCCCATCCGGCCACCGCCATAGACGACCGACAGGTCATTCTGGGCCAGAGTCGTGCCCACCGCGCGGGCAGCTTCGAGATAAAGCGGGGCAACACGAGTCGAGGCACCACAGTAAACGCAGACGGTCTTTAACATGAAAATCGATCTTTCTGTGAGGGATAAACCATAATAGCAGGGCTTTTCCCGGGGTCTAGCATCATATCAAACCTTTGTGTAAGGTAAATCCATCTCATTTTACCCCAGACTTAACAGGATACACGCGATGAGCGACATGGATGATTTTAACGCCGCTACAAAAGACACTGCCAATCAGATTGGACAGATGTTTGTGATGGCCGGCGGCAACGTGGCTCACTTCTTCAAACATATCAATGCGGCGGGTTGGCCGTTCATTGCCGCCTTCGCCTGTGTCAGCATCCTGCTCGGCCTGATCGCCAGCGAATTGCTGTGGCTTGGTCTCGTCCTGACAGCCTGGTGCGTCTATTTCTTCCGTGACCCGATCCGCGTGACACCGGACCAGCCGGACCTGATCATTGCCCCGGCCGACGGTATGGTCAGCGCCATTGAGAAAGTGACTCTGCCGCAGGAACTCAACACGGAAAGCACCGCTCTGGTGACCCGCGTCTCGATCTTCCTGAACGTCTTCGATGTCCACGTGCAACGCGTTCCGGTATCCGGCACGATCAAGAAAGTCATCTACCGTCCGGGTAAATTCATCAATGCCACACTGGACAAAGCCAGCGATGACAATGAACGTTCCACCGTCCTGATGGAAACAACCAGCGGCAAACAAGTCGCTTTCGTTCAGATTGCCGGCCTGATCGCCCGCCGTATCATCAATACGCTGAAAGCCGACCAGGCTGTGACCGCCGGTGAACGTTACGGTCTGATCCGTTTCGGCAGCCGCGTTGACGTGTATCTGCCGGAAGGAATCAATCCGCATGTGATCGTCGGCCAGCGCATGATCGGTGGCGAAACCATCATCGCTGATTTGAACAATGCTATTTCTGCCCGCACAGGTATTGCACGATGAGCAGCTTCTTCCTGACCCCAAGCGACGATAAATCCGTCGAAAACAAACGTCTCCTCGGCATCAAACTCCTGCCGAATATCCTGACGATTGTGGCCCTGTGTACCGGGCTGACAGCTCTGCGTTTCGGCATTGACGGCCGCTGGACCGGGGCGATGATCCTGGTGCTGTGCGCGGCTTTCCTGGACGGTATCGATGGCACAGTCGCCCGCCTGCTCAAAGCCACCAGCGACTTCGGTGCGCAACTGGACAGCTTCTCCGACTTTGTCAGCTTCGGTGTTGCTCCGGCGACCCTCCTTTACCTGTGGAACCTGCATGAAGCCGGTGCCGTGGGCTGGGTTGCCGCCCTGCTCCTGTGTGTGGCGACAGCGTTGCGTCTGGCCCGTTTCAATGTGAAAAACTCAGTCGCCAACTGGCCGGAAGAATTGCCGCAAAAGAAAATGTTCTTTGAAGGCGTTCCATCCCCCGCCGGAGCGATCCTGGCCCTCCTGCCGATGATACTGAGCTTCCAGATGGACACCGTTGAGAATGGTGGGTTCCCATCCTTCCTGGTTGGATTATGGGTTCTGCTGGTGGCCGGTCTGATGGTTTCCCGCGTTCCGACTTATTCCATGAAACGCATCAAGCTAAGCCAGAAATACATGATCCCGGTTCTGGCACTGGTGGCTTTGTTCGTCGCGGCCCTGGCCAGCGAACCATGGCTGACCCTGAGCTTTGTCAGTGTTGTTTATATGGGCAGTATCTTCCGCAGCATGCGTAAATATAAAGGCCTCTTTGCCGCCCAGAATGCCGGTGCGCATACGGTTTCGATTACACCGGTTTCCCCAACGGCACCAAACGAGCAGACAAAAGCTTAAATCAGCTTTCTTCGCCGTAATGTTTGACACCGCTGAGACGTTCACGCTCGGCCGGTTCCAGATAGGTGCCTGTCTGATACAGTAATCCCTGCTCGATATAATGCGGCATGAATTTGCTGCTATAGGTCAGGTGAATCACCGCCAGCTCGTCGAATGGCGGATAGCCGATCACGACTTTGCCGCGTGTTTCATCATGTTTTACATTGCCGATATGGCAGTTGTAATTGAACAGCGACGAAACAGGTATGAATGCGTTTGTATCGTAAATCACCTTGTTCAGCGCCGATTGCTCCGCCACATGCAGGGCAAAGGGCTGATCATTGTAATTGCGGTTGAAGACGGTTTTGAATTCATTGGCCCAGCGCGCCCAGATATCGCTGTCGCGGTGAATCGCAAAGATGCCGCTTGAGAACAGGGCCCGGCCATACAGGTCAATGGACGTCCGCTCATCAAAGGATGTCTGGTACCAGATTTTCATCCATTGCAGGAAGCGGCCGTAATTCTCATCACGGAAATGCGCGTAATTGAGTTGCTGATAGCTGGTATCCACCGTCGGCACGATCGCGATCTTCGGTGCATAATCACGCGCAAAATCAAGGAATCGGGTGACGCCTTCGGCTTTCTGGAACCAGATATCCGTATCGGACCACATGTAAATATCATAGCCCGGGAAAATTTTCGGCAGGAACGGGCGAATGATCTGGGACTTGTTATAATTCTTGAAATAAGACGGCAGGCTTTCGAACATGCGTATGTCATCATAGGGTTTGATGATGACATTACGGTCACGCAGCCATTGGCGTTCATGCTCTTCCAGGCCAATATCGATAAAGCAGATATCCAGATGATAAGCGCTGAAATCATGATC
>DASWYT010000028.1:0-4296 GCA_036404835.1 Alphaproteobacteria bacterium
TCTCGGCTGCATCTTTCAGGTTATTGGCAGAAACAATCGCCAGACCGCTTGCGGCCAGGATTTCCTTGCCTTTTTCGACATTCGTGCCTTCCAGACGGACGACCAATGGACGATCCAGGGAGACTTCTTTCGCCGCAGCGATAATGCCTTCCGCGATAATGTCGCAACGCATGATACCACCGAAGATGTTCACCAGGATGGCTTCCACATTCTTGTCGGACAGGATCAGTTTGAATGCGGCGATAATCTGGTCTTTCTGTGCGCCACCACCAACATCGAGGAAGTTGGCAGGTTTCTGACCGGCTAATTGGATGATATCCATCGTCGCCATCGCCAGACCCGCGCCATTGACCATACAGCCAATATTGCCATCCAGCTTGACGTAGTTCAGGCCCCATTTGACGGCTTCGCGTTCCATCGGATCTTCTTCATCCTCGTCACGCAGCGCGACGATTTCCGGATGACGGAACAGCGCGTTCTCGTCGAAATTGAATTTCGCATCGAGCGCCAGCAATTGATTGTCCGGTGTAATCACCAGCGGATTGATCTCAACAATCGAGCAATCCAGTTCCGTGAACATCTTGTACATGGCTGTCACCAGCTTGATGCATTGCTTGTTCAGGTCGCCTTCCAGTTTCAGGCCGAATGCGATATCGCGGGCGTGGAATGGTTGCAGGCCGGTCGCCGGATCAATCGCCACTTTGACGATTTTTTCCGGAGTGTGTTCGGCCACTTCTTCAATATCCACGCCACCTTCGGTGGAAGCCATGATGGTGATACGGGATGTCGCACGATCAACCAGCATCGACAGGTAAAGTTCTTTTGCGATATCGACACCATCGGCGATCAGCAGGCGCTGGACCTTTTGGCCTTCCGGGCCGGTCTGGTGCGTGATCAGCTGCATGCCCAGCATGCGGGTCGCTTCGGCTTTGACATCATCGATAGATTTAACGACTTTCACGCCACCGCCTTTACCACGGCCACCGGCATGAATTTGCGCCTTCACCACCCAGATTGGACCAGGCAGTTGCTTGGCGGCCGCAACGGCTTCTTCAACCGTAAAGGCTGCAATACCAGCGGTAATTGTGACGTTATATTTCGCGAGCAGGTCTTTGGCTTGATATTCATGGATATTCATCGTGATACACCTTGTTCCAGGACTAAACAGACGAGCGATAGTCTAACATCGCTTCTTTAAAATTCTCTTTTTCTGTGTAGCCTATTTTAACCAATTGGGGAAGGGTTACGGCCACAAAAATCCTTGCCACGGATAAAATCAATCGCCATAATCTTATTAACTTATGGAAACGATGTAGCAGATGACCCAGCAGACCCCCGAAAGCCCGATTGATCAGTTAATCGCACAATGCCAGCCCTACCCGAAGCCCTACCGCCTGATGTATTCCGAAGCGCTGCGAATGTTCGAGATCGGGCCTGAACATGTCTACGCCTCCAAGAAAATCTACCATTTTCAACCGGGTGCAGACGGATTGGCCATGACGATCAATACCGATAATCTCACGCTCTTTGATATAAACAGAAATCTCAAACTGACCCTGACCCTCGATGAATACCAACGTAAAAATATGCCCCCTAGAGAAGCCACCTATATCCGACAGATTTATTTCCGTTGTAACAAAACCGGCCTGGAACCGCACAAGGAAGGCATAGAACGTTTTCCCGCAGCCATTCTCGTGAAGAGGAAGAAAAAACCATCCGAACTTGTCACATGACAACACCACAACTGCCTTCGGGCAGTTTTTTTATGACTGAAAGGAAAGATGCATGACGACAGAAACGATCATTCCCTTTGAGACCATTGAAGCCCTGCGCGAAAAAGTCCTTCCCGATAGTGATTATCCGCCCGAGCGTGACCTTTCACAGAAAGACAGTCCCCTGATCGTGGAGGCGATCTGCAATAAGTTCTTTATCAACAAAGATGAAATCGCCAATTATAAAAATATGCTGAGCTTCTTTTTAACCGAACACGAACAGGACATGCTTTTACTGGTTACACAGGATGAGCGGAACGATACGATCCTCAGCCTCTTTTCATTACAGGAACATCAGGCTCTGCGTATCGGCACTAATTTAAAAGGCCATTATTCCGAGCCGTATATCGCACCTCTGAACCACCATAAACAGTATGCGCTCAAAATGGTTCTGCGCGGCGATTTTATAAATAACGCCATACCATCCCAAAATAATATACACCGTATCCGGTTATCACCGGAAACCGCCCGGGATTTTGCATGGTAAATAAAAAACCGCCCGTTTCGGGGCGGTTTTTCTTCATTCTGATACGTAATTTTATTTCGCCAGAGCTTCGTCGATGAACTTGGCCTGTTCGACACCGTGACGCTTGAGCGATCCGGTTGCCGGGGAAGCAGCTTCCGGGCGGCCGACATAACGCGGACGCGATGTCTTGTGCTTCATCTCCACCAACACCTGTTCGATGCGGCGATCCATAAAGAACCAGGCACCCTGGTTATTTGGCTCTTCCTGGCACCAGACGATATCGGCATTCGGATATTTGCTCAATTCACGTTTCAGCGCATCGCCCGGGAACGGGTAAAGCTGTTCGACACGCACCAGGGCAATATCCTTGATGCCGCGCTCGTCGCGGGCCTGTAACAGATCGTAATAAACCTTACCGGTGGTCAGCACGACGCGGCGGACTTTCTTGCCATCGGCCAGGTCCTTCGTCGCATCCTTGATCACGCGGCGGAATGTTTTTTCCGTGGTCAGTTCCGACAGGTCGGACACGCAACCTTTATGACGCAACAGCGATTTCGGTGTCATGATCACCAAAGGCTTGCGGAAATTGCGGTGCATTTGGCGGCGCAGAATGTGGAAATAATTGGCCGGTGTCGTGCAGTTTGCAACCTGGATATTGTCTTCGGCACAAAGTTGCAGGAAACGTTCCAGACGCGCGGAGGAATGTTCCGGACCCTGGCCTTCATAACCATGCGGCAGCAACAATGTCAGACCGGACATGCGCAGCCATTTCGTTTCGGCGGAGGCAATGAACTGGTCGATCATAATCTGGGCACCGTTGACGAAATCGCCAAACTGCGCTTCCCACAGGACCAGGGATTTCGGATCGGCCAGTGAATAACCGTATTCAAACCCCATCACCGCATATTCCGACAACGGGCTTTCATAAATTTCAAACATGCCTTGTTCGTCACTGATATGTTGCAACGGTATATAGCGTACATTGGTATTTTGATCAGCCAGAACAGCATGGCGTTGCGAGAATGTGCCGCGGCCGACATCCTGACCGGTCATACGCACACCGAAACCGTCATTCAATAATGTACCGAACGCCAGGGCTTCAGCGGTGGCCCAGTCGATATCGTGACCGCTGGCCACGGCTTGTTGTTTCGCTTCGAACTGACGGGCGATTTTGCTGTTCAGGGCAAAGTCGGACGGAACGGTTGTCATGGCGGTGGTGATTTTTTTCAGCGTGTCTTTATCGACGCCGGTTTCACCACGGCGCTCGACACCGGACGCCAGTTGCAGGCCCTGCCATGCACCATCGAGCATATCGGCTTTAGCCGGTTTATATTCCGACGCGATGGCGAAAGCTTCTTCCAGACGGGATTCAAAAGTCGCTTTGATCTGCGCCAGTTCATCCGCCGCAATACCGTCTTTGGTCAATGTTTCGGTGTAAACGGTCAGTGTTGTCGCTTTATCGCGGATGGCCTGGTACATGACCGGCTGGGTAAAGGCTGGTTCATCGCTTTCATTGTGTCCGTGACGGCGATAGCAGACGATATCCAGGATGATATCAGCACCGAATTGCAGACGGTAATCGACGCACAGACGGGATGCACGTGCGACCGCTTCCGGATCGTCACCATTGACGTGCAGGATCGGCGCCTGGATGCTTTTTGCGATTTCCGTCGGATAAGATGTGAAACGGCCATATTCCGGTGTCGTGGTGAAACCGATCTGGTTGTTGATGATGATATGGATCGTGCCGCCTGTTTCATAACCATCCAGACCGGACAGCAACAAGGTTTCAGCAACAACACCCTGGCCCGGGAAGGCAGCATCACCATGGATCAAGATCCCCATGACCTGCTGACGGGCCGTATCTTTTTTCTGTGCCTGTTTCGCACGCACACGACCGGCCACAATCGGATTGACCGCTTCCAGGTGCGACGGGTTCGGCGACAGGGAGAGATGGACATTCTGGCCCGAAATCTGACGATCCGCCGACGCGCCCATATGGTATTTCACATCACCTGACCCTTGTACGGAATCCGGCGTGGCGGGCATACCCTGGAA
>DASWYT010000029.1:0-7258 GCA_036404835.1 Alphaproteobacteria bacterium
ATTTGCTGTTACGCCATCAATTCGGTGACCTGAACGCCAATATCCTGGCAGTCATCAGCAACCATGCTGATCTGCGTGAGTTGGTCGAACGTTTCGGCCTCCCCTTCCACACGATCCCGCACGATGCTGTCACACGTGACGAACATGAAGCCCTGCTGCTGGAATGCCTAGGACAATATGATATCGATTTTATCGTGCTGGCTAAATATATGCGGATCCTCAGCGCCAATGTCGTCGCACCTTATGAAGGCAAGCTGATCAATATCCATCATTCCTTCCTGCCGGCCTTTATCGGCGCCAAACCTTATGCCCAGGCTTTTGCGCGCGGTGTAAAGATGATCGGTGCCACCGCGCATTTTGTGACCAACGCTCTGGATGAAGGGCCGATCATCGTGCAACAAGTGGTTAATGTGGATCATAATGACGATGCCGTCGCCATGTCACAGGCGGGCCGTGAGATCGAGACACAAACCCTGGCGAAGGCGCTGAAGCTGGTCTTTAATGACCGTGTTTTCATAAATGGCAATAAAACCGTTGTATTTTAAGGCCCTTAAATAAACCTTGCTATTTCTCATAAAATCTGTAAACTGCGTGTCATTCGAGATTTCAGTTCTGCTTTATTTTTTCGCCCTGACAAGGCTTCTCTCTAGACATCACTACTTCCGGATATGGTTTACACGATCGTTGTGTAAGCTTCATGCACGTTAGAGTGCTTTTTCTACAGGAGGCCAACATGGCACAAGGTACAGTTAAATGGTTCAACCCACAAAAAGGTTTTGGTTTTATCCAGCCTGAAAACGGTGGCACGGATGTGTTCGTTCACATCAGCGCCGTCGAACGCGCCGGTTTGAAATCATTGAACGAAGGTCAGAAAGTAACTTATGAAGTGACTTCTGAGCGCGGTAAAGATTCCGCAACAAACCTGCAAGTTGCTGCTTAATCTTTAAGCATACAGCGTACAAGAAAGGCACTCTGGTAACAGAGTGCCTTTTTTTTATTTATCCTCTAACCATGTTCTCATGGCTTCGATATCAGGCTGGACCAGACCGTGACCGGCTGGTTGTGTGACAAATGTGACATCCGCCCCTGCGCGCTCGAACAGGCCGGATAGGATTTTCGCTTCCTCCGCAGACATGATCTCATCGAATGCACCGGATAACAACAAGATCGCTTTGCCTGTCAGGTCCGGCAATGGGTCCGGATAAAACGGCACCATCCCGCGCAACAGAATGGCACCGTCCAGCGCTTGCGGCGCAGAGAACAACACACTGCTGGCGATATTGGCGCCGTTGGAATATCCCAGTGCATACAGCGCGCGGTCCTGTAGACCGTAATACGCCTTTGCATCCGTGATAAACTGCACCAACTCCGCTGTCCGCAGTTTGAGATCCTCCAGATCGAACACACCTTCTGCCAGACGTTTGAAGAAACGCGGCATGCCGTTTTCCAGCACTTTGCCACGCACCGACAAGATACCGGCATCCGGGGCGACATCTTTCGCCAGGCCGATCAGGTCCTGCTCATTGCCGCCTGTGCCGTGCAGCAGCAACAGGACAGGCTTGATCGGATTCCCTTTCTCGAAGATATGCGTAAAGCCTAAATCGATCATGTGGCATCCTCCAAAGTGACATCCTCCAGGACGGGCAGTATTTTGACGATCTCGGCACGCTGTGCCTCGTAACGCGGTGGCAACATCAGGTTGTGGCCCAGCTCATCGACGGACTCGTCGATAGCGAAACCAGGCGCATCCGTTGCCAGTTCGAAAATCACACCATTAGGCTCACGGAAGTAAACCGAATGGAAGTAATTGCGATCAATCACCGGCGTGATATTAAAACCTTCCGCTGCCAATGCATCGCGCACGGCCACTTCGCTGTCATCATCACCGACTCGCCATGCGACATGGTGGATCGTACCGGCACCGTTACGGCCGCGCTCCCAGCCTGGCAGATGGCGCAGATCGACCACCTGACCGAAACCGGATTTTCCGGTCGTGTAACGGTAACGGCTGTTTTCCATGCCCGCTTCCTGGAAGCCCAGATGTTTGGTCAACAGAGCAGCCGTTTTGGTATAATCCTCAACCCACAGCGTAATGCCATGGAAACCACGGATCGCCACATCGGCACCGATCTCATCCGTAATCCAGACATTATCCGATGGCACATCATCGACACCGACCAGTTCAATGAACAAGCCATCGGGATCGGTGATGCGGATCAAACGGTCACCAAAACGATCTTCCGGCCCCTGATAGTCGATGCCTTTCTGATGAAAGCGATCGATCCAGAATGCCAAAGAGGATTTCGGCACGGCAAAAGCGATCTCAACAGCCTGGCCGCGACCGGCTTTGCCGCGTGGCAGGCCCGGATGCGGGAAGAATGTCAGCACCGTTCCGGGCGTTCCCGTTTTATCGGCGAAATAGAAATGGTATGTCGTTGGATCGTCATAATTGACGGTTTTCTTGATGAAACGCATCCCCAGGATTTTCGTGTAAAAATCGAAGTTACGTTTTGGATCACTGGCCATCGCCGTAATGTGATGGATTCCTGGTGTAAAGTTCATGGGACACCTCCTTAAGCATGTCTCGCTTGGCTAGTTTTTGAGTCTGGTCGTCATCTCGGCAATACGCTGGCCGAAACGTTTGGCGGTTTCGATATCGCCCTCACCCGGCGCGGTATCGGCCCCCTGTTTATGATTGGCCTGGGTCATCAGACCGGTCCAGCTTCCCAGACGGTTGAGAATATCCTGTGTCGGCATCCCACCATCTTCGAATTGCGGCGCCCGTTCTGCCTGGCCCACCCAAATCATGCCGTGTTGCATCGCCAGCGTGACGAGCTGTTGCAAACTGTTCAGCTTGTCACCGCTATAAGATGCGGAATTGGTAAAACCACCGGCGATCTTGTCTTTCCATTTCTGCTCACCCCATTTGCGGGAGGTTGCATCCATGAAAATCTTGAACGGACCGGACAGACTGCCCATATAAGTCGGCGCACCAAAGATGATGGCATCGGCTTTATCAAGCGTATCCCAATCCGCATCCGCGATCGTATCCGCTTTGATCAAAGTGACAGTCGCCCCCTGTTGTTTGGCACCCTCAGCGACGGCTTCCGCCACTTTGCCGGTATGGCCGTAACCGCTGTGATAAACGATGGCGATGGACTGAGTCATGTGATTCTCCGTGGGATAAAGGTGATCTCGTTATTCTTCTTGCTATCATAGTGGATATTAGTATACAATGTATAGTACACAGTTATCTTATACACAGTATATAAAAGGATACTATAAATGCGGAACTCCCTTGCCACTGAGAAATGCCTGGTCGAAAAAGACGGCGTTGCATCCGTTCGTGAATGCCCCGCCTTCCTGGCCCTCAGCCTGATCGCCAATAAATGGTCCATCCGCATTTTGCATTTGCTCCTCAGCGAACCGGGACACACGCTCCGTTTCAGCGGTATCCAGAAAGCACTCGACAACATCACCCAACGCGAACTGACTAAACAATTGCGCGAGTTTGAACGGTCCGGCCTGGTCGCGCGGAAAGTCTATCCGGTGGTCCCGCCCCGTGTGGAATATACGCTGACCAAGCTCGGTCATTCTTTGATGGAACCGGTCGGGCAATTATCGGACTGGGCCGCGGAACATGCCGCCGCCATCCAAAAGAACCGTACCGAATTTGAAAAGAAAAAATCCAAAGCATAAATGGCTTTTCTGCCCGTGCTGTATAGGTTAGAGTGAACCTCGACCCAACAGCCTTGATCATGTCATGAATTCGTACCGTTTCCATTGCTTGAAATTATGGCCCCTGCTCAGCCTGTTCCTGGTCACGGCCTGTGCCACCAGCTTCTCTTCACCGAATGCCTCCGGCCATTACGTTGCCAGCCCGGTGCAATGCGTGCCTTATGCCCGCGATGCTTCCGGCGTACAACTTTATGGCGATGCCCATACATGGTGGAACCAGGCGCCCGGCAAATATCATTACGGCCATTATCCGCAACCCGGTGCCGTCCTCGTATTGGCGCAAACATCCCGCATGACGCACGGGCATCTGGCCGTCGTGAAAAATATCCTGAATAACCGTGAGATCAATGTCACCCACAGCAATTGGGGCAGTGACTGGAAAACGCGCCGTATCATCTATGAATCAATGCGTGTCGCCGATGCCTCGCCGGGGAATGACTGGTCACTGGTCCGTTTCTGGAACCGTGACGCCAACACATTCGGCTTCCCGTACCAGGCACGCGGGTTTATTTATAAATAGGCTTTCGCCTTTCTCCCTGCCATCCAGATATAATCGGGTTGAATATCTCTTTTAAGGTCTTACAATCACGGCATCATTTTGTGAAAGAAAAACATGTTCCCGTGCCGTCTGAAATTGCAAAAAGACCATCATGAGCGTCATGCCACCTGGATGGAAGCTTTTTACGATCTGGTCTTCGTTTTTGTCATCAGCACGCTGATCCATGATTTGAACCATGATGCCACATTTGCGCATGTCGGGATGTTTATGGCGTTATTATTGCCGGCCTGGTGGTTATGGGTCGATTTTTCCTATTTCTGCGACCAGTTCGGCGACCAGGATACCATCACGCGCATCTGCCTGTTTTCATCGATGTTGCTGATCCTGTATATGGGATTGATCGTGCTGGATATCAAAGAGAACGCGCAATATTTCAATATCGTTTACGGGTTGCAACGTTTATTGATCACCTTCCTTTACCTGCGGGCCTGGCGACATGTCCCGGAAGCGCGCGCCACCACCGGGAAATTTTCCATCAGTTTCATGATATCCCTGGCCTTATGGACCGTGGCGCTTTTCTTCACCGGCCCGCTTAAATTTGTCTTATGGGGTGTTGCTCTGGCTATCGAGATTCTGAACGGCCCGGTCGTGTACGCCACCACCAAAAGCCCGCCCGGTTTCCAATCGCATATGCCCGAGCGGTTCGGCATTTTCCTGATCATCATTCTGGGTGAAACGATCCTGTCCGTTGCATCGGGCCTGGCGCATGTCACACTCAGCCCGGCATCGGTGATCACCTCGATCCTTGCTTTCCTGATCGGGATCAATGTGTGGTGGCTCTATTTCTCACGCATCAATGACGAGCGCATCACCCATGCATTGCAAGGCAGCCGCAAAAGCCTGCTTGCCTCTTACATCTACGGCTATGGTCATTTCTTTGTGTATAGCGGCATCGGTATTATCGGGTCGGGCATCCTGTTAAGTTTCGACACAGCACCGCAACTACCCCTGCCATCAGGCAGCCGTATCGTCCTCTGCAGCGGACTCATCATTTACCTGACCGCTTTATACACCGTCCAGCGCGCCTCCAATGACGGGTTTTCCAAACTTTACACGGCCTGCACGATGGGCCTGGTTGCCTTATGTGCCGGCCTGATCTGCTGTGTCCCGTCTTTGACCCCGAATATGCTGCTGGCCCTGATGGTTACCCCCTTATGCGCCTTTAGTCTCTATGTGTGGAAATCCCCGCGGGTATGGGTACGGGATTAAGCCATCCATAAAATAAATTTTATCTTGCTATCCCCTTTAAAGTAGGATAATCCTGTTATTGTAACGTCTATAAAATATAGAAATCCCGTGCCACAGACATCTTTAAATACTGTTCTGTCTCTCCTCTTCCTCGCCTCTGGGCGATAAAACTCATTTTCTGAATCCACATCCTTTATTTATTTTTATCTGCTTTTTCCTCTCCGGAAGAGCATTGGCGGGAGTATTCCGATGACAGACAGAGTGATTATTTTTGACACAACCTTGCGCGATGGTGAACAATCGCCCGGCGCTACCATGTTTGCCCAGGAGAAAATCAACCTGGCCGGAATGCTGGATGATATGGGCGTTGATGTTATCGAAGCCGGGTTTGCTGCAGCGTCTCCGGGCGATCTGGCCTGTATTCAGGAAGTCAGCCGGAATGTTCGGAACGCCACGATCTGCAGTCTGGCACGTGGAATCAAAGGTGATATTGAAGCATCGGCACAAGCCTTGGAATTTGCTCAGAAGCCGCGTATCCATACATTTATGTCCACCAGCGATCTGCATATCATACATCAATTCCGTATGAGCCATGAACAGGTATTGGAAACAATCGACAGCACCGTGCGATATGCGCGTTCTTTTTGTGATGATGTCGAATGGTCGGCAATGGATGCCACACGTAGCGATATGAGTTTTCTGATGAAAGCTGTCGGTACGGCTGTGCTGGCAGGAGCCAGAACCGTCAATATTCCCGATACGGTCGGCTACACTATGCCGCATGAATATCATGGTATGATATCGCAACTGGTGCAGGCTTTCCCACAGACAATATTCTCCGTGCATTGTCACAATGATCTGGGAATGGCCACAGCGAACTCTATCGCGGGGGTCATGGGTGGTGCCCGGCAGATTGAATGCACGATCAACGGTATTGGTGAACGCGCCGGCAATGCCGCGCTGGAAGAAGTGGTCATGGCCCTGAAAACACGGCAAGCCATCTTGGGCTGTGATACAGCCATTGATACACGCCAGATTTATAATTTATCACGGGCAGCATCCGGCATGACGGGGTTTCCGATCCAAAAGAATAAAGCGATTGTCGGCTGGAATGCTTTTGCACATGAATCCGGCATTCACCAGGATGGTATGCTGAAAAACCGTGACACCTATGAAATCATGTCACCCATGTCCGTTGGAATTACTCATTCACAAATGATCATGGGAAAACATTCCGGTCGTGCCGCACTGGCTAACTGGGCTGCAGAGAGAGGCATCGTCCTGGACAAAGACGCACTGAACGAAGCCTTTATTGTGTTTAAAACCATCGCCGACAGCAAAAAACATGTTTCAGATGGTGATATATTCAGTGCTATTCAACCTTCATCCGAAACCGTACAGCATCTGGAATTACTGTCCGTACAAACTACTCAGGATGAATTCGGCCAGAATTCCGCTGATGTCGGCGTTGCCATTGCCGGAAACCAGGTCACATTATCTGCACAAGGTGATGGGCCCGTTAATGCCGTTTTCAATGCCATTGGCACAGTTATCCCGGGTCTGGCACCACAGTTACAGGATCATGACGTACATGGCGTGTCCTATCAGGGTCATACCCAATCCGAATCCCGTATAACTATATTGTATCAGGATAAACCTTATACCGGGCACGCATATGATGTTGATACCATGATGGCATCTGCATCCGCTTATATATCGGCGATGAATAAGATTTTGGCACAACCGGCATACAGGTCCATCGTTGAAGGATTT
>DASWYT010000030.1:0-7493 GCA_036404835.1 Alphaproteobacteria bacterium
ATATAACCGACATCATCGCCAACCATCTTGTCACGGACGGATTTGATCTTGATGACCGCGCGTTCCAGTTTGACGATGATCGGATCGGCTGTTTCCTTGCGGACCAGTGTCAGTGTAACGGCAGTGCCGACTTTGCCGCGCATTTTGTCGACAGCGTCGGACAGGCTCAGGCCCATGACTTCTTCTTCATCGATCTTGATGATCAGGTCGCCGGCTTTGACGCCGGCTTTGGCGGCAGGTGTGTCATCGATGGGGGAGACGACTTTGACCAGGCCGTTTTCCATCGTGACTTCGATACCCAGACCGCCGAACTCGCCTTTGGTCTGGACTTTCATATCTTCAAAATTCTCGGCATCGAGATAACCGGAATGTGGATCGAGGGAACTCAGCATGCCGTTGATCGCATTCTCGATCAGTTTCTTGTCCGGCACCGGTTCCACATATTGTTCACGCACGCGTTCGAACACATCACCGAACAGATTCAGCATTTCATAGGTTTCTGGTGTCATCTTGCCGTCATCAGCCGGTTTGGCCGGAGCGTCAGCTGCACAACCTGGCAGCGGAGCGTAGAAAGCGGACAGGGTTAGCAGAACCAATAAAATGCGCGACATGAATGCGTATCCTTACACGTTAAAAAGTTTTATCCACGGACGGCACGGCGCGGATCGACCGGTTTACCATTCTGCCGCACTTCGTAATAGAGATTAGCGTGCGCGGCATCTTTATTCAGTTTACCAATCGGCTCTCCGGCGGCAACCGTATTTCCGACTTTGGTATAAACTTCACCTAGCCCGCCCAACAGCGAATGGTAGCCGTTAGAATGCTCCAGAATTACTAACAAACGGTATTGACGGAAGGGTCCTGCGAAGCGGACGACCCCTTTTTCAGGGGCAACGACCACGCCGCCCGGGGTTCCGCCGATCGACAGGCCCTGGCTGTTGGCGCCGGAGGCCAGTTTCTCACCATAACCCGTCCGGAGCGTGCCCATCAGCGGCATTTTGCTCGGCCCTTGGCCCCGGCGGAAGAAGGACATGACCGACTGGCCCCAATGCGGCTTTTCGTCTTCCTTGTTATAGCGGATGGCTGGGGTGCTGCGTGGGGCAACAACCGGGGCCGGGCGCTTGGCCAGATCGGCCAGCATGGTGCGGAGATCGCCCGCTTCTTTGTTCATTTTGGCGATATTATCCTGGCTCGCCCGCGCTTTTTTCAAAGTAGCGGCCAGTAAAGCCTGACGGCTCTTGATATCGCTGTTCATTTTCGCCTGTTGCTTGCGCTGGCTGGCGCGCAGGCTGGCCAGTTCCGTTTCCTGGGCCGCCAGTTTCTGTTTCAGCTCTTCCAGTTTTTGCAGATCGGAACGGATCGCCGTGACTTGTGCCGCGATATCCGGTGTCGAACGTTGCAGTAACAGATTGGCGCGGGCAGCATCAATCGGACGGCCGGGACGCAACAGCAAGGCTTCGGGCGGTACACGATCCAGGCGTTGTGCTGCGATCAGCAGATCGGCCAGGCTTTTATGCTGTTTCTTCAGCGCCGCTTCCATATTGGTGATGGCTTCGTTGGTCGCGACGTTATTTTCCTGGACAATCAGAAGTTCTTTTTCGGTGGCCTGTAATTGTGCGGTTTGATCGACCAGTTTTTTCTGGAGCTGGTCCAGTAATTTCTGCGCTTTCTCATTCGCTTCGCGATACGCATCACTTTCCTTGCGTTCACTGGCCAGATCACGTTCCAGTTGGCGCAATTCTTCCTGTGGCGATAATTTTGCAAAAACCGGCAGCGGGTGAATTGTGCTGGCGAAAATCAACAGAGCGAACAGGACAGGGCGGGAGCGTTCAAACATGGCGATATTGTGAATCAATCATGTGCGCAGCGCAAGGCATAGGCCGGAAAAAAGTATATTATTCACGGTGATAAGGGTGACCAGTGTTGATCGTATGCGCGCGATAAATTTGCTCATACAGCATCAGCCGGACCATGCGGTGCGGCCAGGTCAGTTTGCCAAAGCTCAGGATATAATGCGCGTCCTGGCGCAGCGATTCATGCACGCCATCTGCGCCGCCGATCACAAAGGCCAGGGACAGATTATCATCCGTCCATTTCTGGATCAGGGCGGCGAATTGCGGGCTGTCGATATTCTGGCCACGTTCATCCAGCACGATCATTTTATGCTGCGGCAATAAAGCCTGGCGGATTGCGATGGCTTCTTTTTCCTGGCGTTGCAGGGCTTGCGGCGCGGTGGAGGCGCTGAGGGTCGTTTCCGTGATCTTGCCGTGCAGACGCTTGCGGTAATCGTCGATCAGCACGCCGATTTCGGCGTCTTTCTGCTTGCCGACGGAAATCAGCTGCATGGTTTAAACGGAACGGATATTCGGTGCCTGGTCCGGATGCGGTTGTGCCCACATTTTTTCCAGCGCATAAAAGGTACGGACTTCCGGGCGGAACAGGTGAACGATCACATCGCGTGCATCGATCAGTACCCAGTCGCCTTCGGACTGGCCTTCGGAACGGGCGCGGATACCGTATTCTTCACGCAGCAGATCGACGCATTTGCTGGCCAGAGCGCTGACCTGACGGTTCGAACGGCCGGACGCGATAATCATGACATCCGCGATGCTGGTTTTGCCCCGCAGATCGATGGTGACGATCTCTTCGGCTTTATTCTCGTCCAGCATGTCGCTGAGGATTTTGGCTAAAACGGAACTTTCGACGGCAATAGCCGGTTTTGCGTCTTCAGGAACGGATGTTGCCGTGTGTGATGTTTTGTCGGCCAAAGCCATTCTCCATGAGTGTATTAATTGCCTTTATTATAAAGCAAATAGGAGATTCGTGCAAATTGGCCGGCGATTGACACATGTGCCGTTTCGCCGCAAAAATAGAGGCACCGATCACCATTCCGGCGGTCATCATTTTAAAGGGATTAATGACATGCGACTTTTAGTAGCTCTGATCATGCTGGCAATGCCCTATATAGCTCACGCGGAGGATAATGTGGCTTTTCAACAGAATAATACGGCCGAGAAGGCAGCAGCAACGGGCGAACAGCTCGTGCTGGAAACAAGCAAAGGTGAAGTTGTCATCGCCCTGCGTCCTGACCTTGCCCCTTTGCACGTCGCACGTGTTAAAGAACTGGCTGCTGCCGGTTTTTATGATGGTATCATCTTCCACCGCGTGATCCCGGGCTTTATGGCCCAGACCGGTGACCCATCCGGTACCGGCACAGGCGGTTCCGACAAGCCGGACCTGAAGGCTGAATTCACCAAGACACCGTATGTCCGTGGGACGATCGGTGCTGCGCGTACCAGCAACCCGAACAGCGCCAACAGCCAGTTCTTTATCTCCTTTGGCGATAACGGCTTCCTGAACGGCCAGTACACGGTCTGGGGTGAAGTGGTGTCCGGCATGGATAATGTTGATAAAATCAACGCGGGTGAGCCACCGGCCAATCCGGATAAAATCATCAAAGCCACGATCCGTTCTGCCGCTGCAGCACAATAAGATCAGGGTTTAAAATCATGACAAGCATCCAGACCGCGCCTTTCCAAAAGCCCGTTTGGATGCTTGTTTTTTTTGCACTTGTTTTAGCCTTTATCACGCCGGTGCTGGCCGCGGATAAAGATGATAAAAAAGCCAATAAATTGCCGCGTTTTGCCACATTGGCGTCACCGGAAGTGAATATCCGCACGGGTCCGGGTACACGTTATCCGATCGACTGGGTCATCCGCCGCAAAGGCATGCCGGTCGAAATCGTCCAGCAATTCGAACATTGGCGCGAGATCCGCACGGCGGATGATACAAAAGGCTGGGTGCATAAAGTCATGCTCAATTCCTATCGCAGTATGATCGTCACCGGCACGGAGCCACAAGTTATGTTCGCGCAACCGGATCTTGATGCACGTGTGATGGCACGGATCGAACCGGATGTCGTGGGCCGTCTGGAAGCCTGTCACAAGGAATGGTGCCAGGTAAAAATCCAGGGCTATGAAGGCTGGATGCCGAAGACAGCCTTTTGGGGCGTTTATCCTACTGAAAAATTTGACGAATAATTACATATTGCGCAGATGAAGCCGTTTTTGGTATGGTTTTAGGGTATTTCTAAGATCAGGCAGGACGGATTTCATGGCGACAATATTACATTCCTGGAAACAGAATTTATTAAGCGCGGTGGCTCTTTTTGGTCTGGCGCAGAGTGAGGCGCTGGCGCAAAAACCGGCGGCCGAAGCAGAGGCTTTGAAGGCCCAGCAGGATAGTGTGTGGATCGCGCGTCTGCAGCCCGGTTTTACCATGCTGAAAAACCTGGATGCCGCTTATGCGTATGGGAAAATGGCGGCCGGTATGAAACGCATGCCGGGCAATGTGCAACGTTACCGCGCCACCTATATCAAAGGGGCCGATACGATGGATGTGCAGATATTGAAAGAGGGCGCAAAAATCAAAACGCAGATTGTCAGTCTGTCAGATAAACGCCACCGCCAGAGCCAGTTCGATGATGGAGAAAATTATAAACTGGCCTATGTGCAAAAGGGCGATTCCATGACGATTGAGACGGAAACGGAAAAATGGAGTGACGTGATCACCCGTACATTCCGTGTCATTAAAGGCGATAATCGTCTGTTGGGTGTATGCAAAACGGAAGGCGATAAAAAGGAGGTTTGCGGTGTATCCATGATGGTGGTCAATCCAGACCCGGCTACACAATCCACCCATTATGCGCTGATCAATAATAAATCCGTCGCACATGGACCGGCCGTCATTGAAACAAATCATTGCGTCGATGGCACATACACACCATCGCAGATCATCCATGACAAGCCCGATGCCGCGGTCAATTTCAGGAATAATGGCGTGCGCATATTTGGTGCGGAAAATTACAGGAAAGTCATAGAATTTGCGAAAGTACCGCAATAAAGTGCCTTAGCCGAGTTGGTGATCCGGTGGAGTCATTCCAGGCAGTTTAAATTGTTGCAGGCCTGATATGAATTTATACACAAAGTCGCATAAGGGGTGGTGTTTTATCATCAGTACATGCCTTGTTACGCAGACTGAAAAAGACATTGTTAATAAGCAACCCTGTGTGCGTTTCCTGTGAGATGACAGATTGATCGGTCAGATCGAATAATGTCTTCTGGAATGTAAGCAGTCCATCCTGACGGGGTTTGTCGGACAGTCGGATATTGGTTGCTTGTTGTTCTTGATGATTATAAAGCGTGCGGGATACGCAGATTTTTCTTTTTCTCTTTTTATGGCCGGGATCGTCCGGATGTTTTACTTTTTCGTATGTATAAAAACTTTCGCTTATCATTTGATTTTCGCGATAGACAGCGTCCTGGCAAACACGGGTGCTTTTCGCGTTGTAAATCTCCAATTTGCCGTGCAGGAAGCCGTTTAGAATTTGTGCGGTGGCGTGAAGGGGCGAGCCTTCTGCGTCACGTCTTTCAACCAGCATTTTTTCATCGGTAATAGGATCGTGCGCGATATAATAGCGTGGCCGGCCACTGTCATATAATTCTAATGTGATAATATTGACCTGATCGTCATGCATGGGATTGTTCCTGATTTTATCTATTCATAAGCCAGGATATTATATTACATAACGATAAAATACAAGGGGTGTGGCAAATCTTTAATATGTTAATTTTATAAGGTGATGCGGCTTGGATTTTCCGGCTTTTTCCGCTAGGATGACCCCACATTAATATCTCCACATTTAAAGGTTATCAATGACAAGTTCTGCGGCCCCGGCGCCATTTGCATACACGCCAAAATCATCTTATGATTACAATGACTTATTATCTTGTGGTCGCGGCGATTTATTCGGTCCAGGCAATGCCAAACTGCCTGCCCCGCCAATGCTGATGTTCGATCGTATTCCGCATGTTTCCCTCGAGGGCGGTGCCTTCGGCAAGGGCGAGATCCGTGCCGAGCTGGATATCAATCCGGAACTGTGGTTTTTCCAGTGCCACTTCCTCGGCGATCCGGTGATGCCGGGTTGCCTGGGTGTCGATGCCATGTGGCAATTGGTCGGTTTCTATCTGGGCTGGACCGGTGCACAAGGCTCAGGTCGCGCGCTGGGTGTCGGCGAGGTGAAATTCACCGGCCAGGTCCTGCCGGAAGCCAGGAAAGTGACTTATCAGATTGATTTCAAACGCGTCATCAACCGCAAACTCGTCCTCGGTATCGCTGATGGCAAAGTCTTGTGCGATGGCCAGGTGATTTACGAAGCGACCGATCTGCGTGTTGGCCTGTTCGCCAATCCACGCGCGCTCGGTGCAGAATAAGGTTTTAAGATCATGACTCATCCACGTCGCGTTGTCGTTACCGGTATCGGTATCGTGTCCGCCATCGGCAATAATGCTGCCGAGGTGATGGACTCCCTGAAAAACGGCAAATCTGGTATCGTTGCCGCGCCGGACTATGCGGAAAAGAATTTTCGTTCCCAGGTTTATGCGCCGGTCAAAAACCTGAACCTGGAAGAGGCGATTGATCGCCGCATCCTGCGTTTTATGGGTCCGGGTTCCGCTTATGCTTATTTGTCGATGCAACAGGCGATTGCCGATAGCGGCCTGCCGGAGAGCGATGTGATTAATCCGCGCACCGGTATCGTCGTCGGTTCCGGTGGCCCGTCCACCAGCGCCCAGGTCGAAGCTGCGTTGATCACGATGGATAAAGGTCCGAAACGCATCGGGCCGTATGCTGTACCGAAAGCCATGTCCAGCACATTATCCGCCAATCTGGCAACGGCGTTCCAGATCAAGGGTGTCAATTATTCCATTTCATCCGCCTGTTCCACATCTGCACATTGCATCGGTCATGGTGCTGAACTGATCCAGTTCGGCAAACAGGATATCGTTTTCGCCGGTGGTGGTGAGGAACTTGATTGGGCCTTGTCCGCTCTGTTCGATGCGATGGGTGCTTTGTCGTCCAAATATAATGACACGCCATCCGTTGCGTCCCGCGCCTATGATGCGAACCGTGACGGTTTCGTCATCGCCGGTGGCGGTGGCATGATCGTTCTGGAAGAATATGAACATGCCAAGGCACGCGGCGCGAAGATTTATGCCGAACTGACCGGTTACGGTGCGAACTCCGACGGTGCCGATATGGTGCAGCCATCGGGTGAAGGCGCTGTCCGTTGCATGAAGCTGGCACTCGATACGGTGAAAACACCAATCACTTATATCAACACACACGGCACATCGACCCCGGTCGGTGACACGAAAGAACTGGAAGCTTTGCGGCAGGTCTTTGGTGATAAAGTGCCGGCGTTTTCTTCGACGAAATCTCTGACGGGCCACTCTCTGGGTGCGACCGGCGTGCAGGAAGCGATTTATTGTATCCTGATGATGCAGAATAATTTCATCGCGGCTTCGGCGCATGTCGACAATGTCGATCCGGCGGTGGGTGATTTACCGTTGGTGTTGAAGCGCCAGGATGGCGTCCAGCATCAGACTGTTTTAAGCAATTCCTTCGGCTTTGGTGGCACGAACGCCACACTGGCC
>DASWYT010000031.1:0-4180 GCA_036404835.1 Alphaproteobacteria bacterium
TTGTCGGCCTGAATGCGACCATGCATTATATCTATGCCTGATAGAACAAAAAAAAGCCGGGATGATCCCGGCTTTTTTGTATCTCAAAAATGACTAAATAAACGCGCCTTCGGTCGATGGGGTCATGACATTGGCTTGTGAGACCAAGCCCATGCCTTCGAAATAGACGCAGTTACGGCCCGAATCCTTGGCCTCATAGAGGGCCTTGTCGGCACGGTCGATGGCACCTTCGGCATCATTATCAGCCTCGGAATCTTCCAGGATCACACCGCCAATCGAAACGGTCAGATTGATCTGTGTATTATTTGCCAGGGTGAATGGCTTATCCGCAATCACCTTGCGCAGGCGGTATGCGACATCAAAGGCCGTATCGCGGTGCATGTTCGGGAAGACGGCGACGAATTCCTCGCCACCGAGACGGGCCAGCATATCAAAACTGCGCAGCTCACGACCCAGACGCGTGGAGAATTCTTTCAGCACATCATCACCGGCATGGTGGCCATACGTGTCATTGACGTTCTTGAAGTGATCCAGGTCAAAGATCAGCACGCAGATCGGCTTGGCGGTCTGGCCCAGTTCATCGATAATTTTCTTCAGATGCGCGATCAGGTAACGGCGGTTGAACAGACCGGTCAGGCTGTCGGTCAACGCCATGCTCACGCTGGTCTCATAATTCTGTTTGATGCGTTTCTGATAGCGGCGGCGACGCACCTGGCTCTTGACCCGGGCACGCAACTCATTGCGGTCCAGCGGGCGCAGGATGTAATCATGAGCGCCATTGAATTCCAGACCGGTCGCAACACGGACCATATCATGTTCCTCGGCCACCATAATGATCGGCACGGATTTGGTCTGTGGCGTCAGGCGCATGTGCGAACACAGGCGCAGGCCATCTTCATGATCCAGATTCAGGCTGATCAGGATCAGCTCATAGGAATTGGTTTCAGCCATTTCCAGGGCACGCTGGCCGTTATGGACCACTGTGACCTTATGTTGGTCGCGCTGCAGCGTCTCGACGATGCGCTGGGCTTCCATGGCGTTGCTCTCGACCAGCAGGATTTGCGCCTCTTTGGTCGGAACGTCGTGTAAATTCATTTCGCTGGCAATATAACCGAATTGCTGGGCGGTTTCCTCACGCAGCATCCATTCATCCACCGTCATTTTCAGGCGAATCAGGGAACGTACGCGGGACATCAGTGCCAGGTCATTGACCGGCTTGCTGAGGAAATCATCGGCACCGGCTTCCAGACCACGGACGCGGTCGGCAATATCGGTCAGGGCGGTGACCATAACCACCGGAATATGTTGTGTGGCCGGATCGGCTTTCAGATGTTTGCACACTTCGAAACCATCCATGCCCGGCATCATAATGTCCAGCAGGATCACGTCGGGTTTTTCGGCTTTTGCTTTTTCCAGAGCTTCGGGGCCGCTCATCGCGGTGATGACGCGGAAATATTCACGGTTGAGTTTTGCTTCCAACAATTTGACGTTGGGGGCAATATCATCAACAACAAGAATCTTCGCGCTCATATAATCAAAGCTCCGTCATAGCCGCTAGCGGCTCTAAATCAATGTAAATAACGCTGGACGATTTCCAGGAAGGTCGATACGGAAATCGGTTTGGCAATATAATCTTCGCAACCGCCCTGGAGAATCTTCTCTTCATCGCCTTTCATGGCGAAGGCTGTTACGGCGATAACCGGAATATGCTTCACGGTTTCATCCGCCTTGATCCATTTGGTGACTTCCAGACCGGAGACTTCCGGCAATTGAATATCCATCAGGATCAAGTCAGGTTTGTTCTTTTTTACCAGATCGAAAGCGTCACGGCCATTGCGTGTCGGGATGGTTTTGTAACCATGCGCCTCCAGCAAATCCTGGAACAATTTCATGTTCAGTTCGTTGTCTTCGACAATCAGAATGGTCTTTGCCATGTAAACGGCCTCGTTAGAGTAAAAGCTGGCTTCGTCCTATCATGCATGGCGAAGGCTTAATTTTCAGCTAAAACAGGATTTAATATTAGATAAACAAACGTTTATCACGCACCATAATCAGTCCAACCATCTCATTCAGAGTGCTGATACTGTCAATATTGATGCGGTTTTCATGGGTGCCGATCTCTTCACCGGCCGCTTCGCCATGGACGATCACATAGCTGGCCGCTGTATGGGCGTTACGCAAAAGCTCTTTTGGCGCAATCAGATCGGACGGATTCTGTTGGTTCAACGGCATATAAGGGTTCATGCCGGCATGGGCAAAACCATAAGTGCCACATGAATAACTCAATTCAAGCTGTTGTAAAAAATCGATATGATCGGTCGGGATCTTGCGCAGCAATTCCTGACGCATGGCGGCCAGGTGCAGCGGCATCAGAGGCCCGTTCGGCACATCGACACCATAGCTGCGCAATGTCTCGCTCCCGCCCTGTTCACGCAGCCAGCCAGTGATAGTCTCGTCATGCACATATTTGCGGGCGACGACCGTGCCCCAATTGCGCTGGTCAAGCCAGCGGGTAAAGGCACCCTCGCCTTTGATAAAGCTGAGGAAGTTCATGTCATTGCCGCCCAGCAGATAGACCGGCTCGAAACCGGGCAGCGGGGCTGACAATAATAAATCGATCACGTCGGAACTGTTCGGCCCGTTGCCGGTGAAATCGCCGAGATACACCACGATCTTGCGCGTGTGTTCAGGCATGGATTTCGTATGGAGGATAATTTTCTGGTGCAGCGGAACAAGCTGGTCGATATGGCCGTGCACATCTCCAACCGCCACCACGCAAATGCCGGCAGGGATTTGAAATCGCGGGACGCCTTTTTCCCCGCGATGGGAGATGACATCGATCAAACGCCGCATGGTCAATCCATAGAGCTGTATCTATGATTTATGAATTACCGGCAAAAAGTCAATAATTGATTAAGATTCAAGTATTTGACCACTATTATTCTAGCGGCGCTTCAACTCGTCTTCTTCACGCTTCATCGCGTTCGACGTGTCTTCATCCGCCATACGGCTCGGGCGCGCATTGGAACGGGTCGAATATTCGCCGGTGCTGTTATAGATCGATTTGGCGCGGAAATCGGCCTGTGGATCGACATATTTCACGCGTTCCCAGCCTGAATGGCGCATACAACCATCAAAATCGTGGAAATCTTTATGGTCAACGCGCAGGTCACGGATATATTCCGGAACATCATAAGCCGGCAGTTTACTCAAAGCTTCGGCCTGGGCTTTCTGGTTGATATTCTTGTGGAAGAAGCCAGGTTCACCTCCGCCTTCACGGACGATAGCCAGCTTATCCATCTCAATAATCTCATGGGTACATTGGCCGATATCCTGCTCCAGCATCTGCTGGGCTTTCGGGCCGGTCAGGTAAATCGCTGTGGTCGGATCGATTTTCTGCCAGTAATGATAGTCCTTATTGGCACATGCTGTGACCAGCGCCGTTGAGGCGACCAGCGTAGCAACGAGAAAACCAAAGCGAAAAACGGAACGGGACATCATGCCTCCTAATATACACTAAAATCAGCCTGAAGGAAAAAGATTACTTTTTCTTTACTTCTCAGACGGTTTTTCCCACCAGCTTTCCGGGATCGGCCCGAATATCGGGGTCGTCTCCGGCATAGCCAGCCTGTTCCGGTAGGCCACCATATCATAAGGCGCATAATAAAGAGGCACCCCAAAGGCACTGTGCATCAGAACCCGGTCCAGCGCATGGGTCACCTGGGTCAGGACATCATAGCGGGTGGTCCGGGTCAGCCGGTCGATCAGCGCATCGATGGCCGGGGATTGCAGGCCGGAATAATTGAAACTGCCCGGCTGGAGGGCGGCCCGGCTTCCCCAGAATACACCCTGCTCCGTTCCCGGTGACAATGAGTTCTTCCACAGATTGAAGGTGGCATCGAAATCAAAGTCGCTCAGGCGGCCGATATATTGTGCTGTATCGACGGTGCGCAGTGACACGGTAACGCCGATACGGCGCAGGGCCCGGCTATATTCCAGGGCGATCCGCTCATCCAGGGAATCATTGATCAGGATTTCAAACTTAAACGGATTGCCTTTCGCATTGACCATGCGGCCATCTTTCCACTGCCAGCCGGCTTCCTGAAGCAAGGCCACCGCCTGGCGGAGGTTGCCGCGCAAGCCCTCTACCCCTTTGCCATCCGTTTGCGGGGCATGGTAT
>DASWYT010000032.1:0-11624 GCA_036404835.1 Alphaproteobacteria bacterium
CTGGGATTTCCGGGTCATAGACATGGCGCAAATGCTCGATCATTTCAAAGATGCGCGGATCGGCCGGAATATCGATGATCGGGGGAATCATGGCTTCCGCCAGATCCTCCGTCACATCATTGATGCCCGCCAGATAAGCAATCAGATCGCGTGTCGTTTGCTCATCCACGGTGCATGCCTGTTTAGTTCAGATTGTTGAAATCGTTCTTGGCTTTTTCGTGACGCGCTTTCAGGTCACCTTTGGCCGCCGGTGTCTTTACAGCGGATGGCGCAGCGCCTTTGGTGATGGTGCGTGTTTGCGTCACGGTCTTTTTCACAGTCACTGTTTTTTCGGCAACCGGTTTTTTCGTCGTGGCTTCTTTGCCTTGCTTGGCTTTATGCTCGGCATCGAGTTCGGCCATCAGTTCTTTTTCGGCATCGTCATTTTTGATGACAACCGGTTTGCCCAGCGATACTTTTTTGCCGCTGGTGATCTGGGTTGGAATGCCATTGCGGTCGATCAGGGCCTGGCGTGTTTTGTGCCAGTCGATGCGGCTGCTGTCATCACCGGCAAAGGCCAGGATTTTCTGCACGGTGCCATCGTCGACGCTGACGGTTTTCTGACGGGAATGATATTCCAGCTCATCGATTTGGATATCGCTTGGCGTGGCTTCGATAAAGACTTCACCGTCGATGCGCGCGATTTTGACCGGCTGGTTGACGGAGGTGATTTTCGTGCCGACCGGAACGTTTTTATACAGCCATTCAATATGCGGCGCGTACATGCGGATGCAACCGGAGCTGGCGCGGCGGCCAACGGCTTTCGGTTTGGATGTCCCGTGAATCAGGTAACTCGGCCAGCCCATATAGAGAGCATATTTACCCAATGGGTTTTCCGGGTCACCACCTATCATGGTTTGTTCCAGTTCCGGGTTTTCCAGCAACATACGGGGTGTCGGGCGCCATGGCGGGTTGGCCATCTTGCGTGTGACGGTGGTGTTGCCCATCGGTGTGTTCAGACCTTCACGACCGATACCGATCGGGAATGTTTTAACCTCGCCGCCATTGGGCGGGAAATAATAGAGACGCAGTTCGCCGACATTCAGCACCAGACCCTGATGCACCGTATTCGGCAGTAATTTTTGCGATGGCAGAATGACTTTGGTACCGGCGCCCGGCATCAGCGGATCGACGGTCGGGTTGGCGGCCAGCAGTTCAGCGTAACCGACTTGTTCGCGCTCGGCGATGGCCGGCAATGTGTCTTCGTATTTTGTGATGATCGTACGTGCTTCGCCGATATAGGCTTTGGTCTCTGCCGCCATGGCCGGCGTGGTCAATGTCAGTAACAGGGCCAGTGTAAAGAGGCTCTTGCCAAAAGCGGTTTTACCGTGTTTACGTGATGCTAAATGAACATGCATGGCATAAGCCCCTGGAGAAGACGTTTGAGAAAAATACTGTGGATACTGTGTTTTGGCATGGTTATGGCGGGGTGGCAAGTATCGATTGCAAACGCCGGTATGATGCAAAACCTTCTGTCGAGCCTGGACATGCAGAGCAAGCCGGCCGAGCGCAATCATGATACAAATGTCCCGGTCAGACTGACCGGCAAGCCGGGTGACAAGGCGGACGAGATCGTCGTTTACAAATCCAAACGCATCATGGAATTGCGCCGCGGTGGCGAGATTATCCGCCGTTACCGCATCGCCCTGGGCCGCAACCCGGAGGGACATAAATTATATCAAGGGGATAACCGCACACCGGAAGGCCGCTATCGCATCGATATGCGCAATGCCAACAGCCAGTTTTATCGATCGCTGCGTATTTCCTATCCGGACCGTACCGATGCTGATGTCGCTTTGACGGTCGGCGTCAGCCCTGGTGACTGGATCATGATCCACGGCATCAAGAACGGCAAAACCCCCAGCCAGGTGGGGCATCCCTACCGGGACTGGACGAATGGATGTATCGCTGTGACGAACCGCGAGATGGACGAGATCTGGAATAATACCGATCTGGGTATCCCGGTGACGATCTGGCCTTAAATCAATCGTTTTAGGATTTTAAGGTCGCCAGTTTCATTTCGGGTGGCAGATTATATTCGCCATATTCCAACAGGGCCTGAGTATCACTCATAGTGGCCAGATCAGAGCCATTGCCCATGAATTTACGGGTAATCACACTGACCAAGGATGGTTTTGCAGGGCGGGTTTCGTTTATTTCGAAGTCGGTCATGCTAAAATCTCCTTGATGAAATAGTCCATAAGAAGATCATAAGGGCATTTCTTTAATTTGCCGTGAATCCAGTGTTTAAAATTGATCGGCCAGGCTTTGCCAGTGGCGGATCTTGGCCGGGTCGTTGCTGTCGCCGCGCTCGATTTCGGCCAGCAATTGATAGATTTGTTTGCCCGGTGCGATCTCTTCGGCGCGCATCGCATGTTTACGGGCAACGCCCCACAGGCCGGCCTTGCGGTTGGCTTCGGCCATGGCGATATGCGAGACCGGGCTGTCCGGGTTCTCGCGGGTCAGGCGTTCGACCAGGGCAATCTGGTCGATGGCTTTTTCAGCACCATGGATTTGCAGCCACACCTGCACCAGGCCCGGATGCGGATTGACTTCATAGGTGTTCAGGATGGTTTTTTCGGCGCGGCGTTTATAGGCGCGTTGTTGCCACAGCAAAGCGGTCTGTTGTGCCGCATCGACGGAACCGGGATGCCATTTCAATGCTTCGCGTGCGCATTCCAGGGCCGCATTGTAATCCTGTTGTTTCAGCGCGCGTTCGCTCAGGGCCAGCAGGACTTCGGCGAGTTTGCTGCGCAGGGAGGTTTGGTCGCCGATCTTCGCGGCGATGGCCTGACGCAGAATTTTTTCCGCTTCGGTCAGATTTCCCTGTTCGATTTCAAGCGTGGTCAGAGTGTCCACCGTATAGGGATTGAGGCCGGTTTTATGCAGCAATTGACGGGCATAGAGGACGGACTGGATTTTATCCTCGCGCTGGAGAGCCAATGATAGCTGGCCGTAAATGCCGAGCGCTTCGCCATCATCCGTTTGTTGCAAAGCGTGGTAATGATTTTGCGCGGTGACCAGATCGCCCTGGCGGCGGGCCGCTTCGGCTGCGAGATAATGTGTCAGCCCGTGACGCGGGAGCAGATGAATCGCTTCTTTGGCCTGGCGCGTGGCCTGGCTGTAATTTTGTAAGTAAAGCGCCAGCAGGCCGCGCTCGACCGCCTGATAACCATTTTGCAATTTGTGCCATTGGCGTTGCTGGCGGAAGCTGCCGGGCAGGGCAACGAGACGGCGCCAGACATGGAACAGCCATCCGAACAGCAGCAGGCCGGCCACCAGAATGATGGCGGCAACACCGAATCGGATTGTAATGTCATAACCATGCCATTTGATATCGACCGTGCCGGGCTGCATCGCCAGCCAGAAAAGCAGGGCGGCCAGTAAAGTGATTTTCAGTGTAATCCAGAGGGCAGTCAAAAAACGTTGCATGACGGGATGTTACCTCAATTTATTAAAAGCGTAAATTCCAACCTGGTATAAAGAAGTCATAATGGAATCATTTTTTAACTTTTCCTTGATTTTTGTGTAAATTTGTATTAATATATGTCCTATGACAGACATGTGGAGATATGCACGCGGCGCTTTTGTGCCGGCGTCCTTAGCGCTTTTGTCGATCGGCCATGCCGGTCCAAGTGCTACGGGATATACTATGTCTGGAAAACCCGATGGTAAAGAAATTAAGACGCCGGCGCCGGTCTTCACTATGAAGACGATCTTGTCATGGGATGATACAACGTCCGTTAAGAAAAAGACGATTACAGAAAAGTCAAAAGTTAAGAAAACCGGGACAAAGAAAGTCGTTAAGAAAAAGCCAGCGGCGAAGAAGCCTGTTAAGAAGATTGTTAAAAAGAAAAAGCCCGCACCAAAATTAACGCTGGAGCAACGCCGCGAGAATCTGTATCGCGGGATTAGCAGCCAGATGGCAGAGGCGTCCCAGGAAGAACGTTTTTATGCGTTCACCCAGGAAGCGGACAGACTCAATTTATTCCTGCGCCAGGTCAAAGATTCTGTGATGCCGAACAGCACGCTGACCTATCGCCAGCAGGAAGCGCAGTATAAGCAGGCCGGTCAGACCGAAGAGCTGATGGATCTGTATGCCGATGTTGATGAACAGGAATTGCAACTGGCTGATGATTATTTCTTCAATAAAGTAGAAGGCATCACGCCAGCGGCGGCTCCTATACGCGTTGCAACGACCGCTCCGGCGCCAGCGACAGAAACACCGGCACCTGTGGTTGCACAAAAAGCGCGAGAAGTGACATCACCGCAGCCGGTCAATCAGACTGTCGCGGTCACGCCTGTAGCCGAACAGAAGGCCCCGCTGCAAAAAGATTCCATCCCGACGGTGAATGTCCTGCCTGAGAAGGTGGTTATTCCGGGTGTCACCGAAGCGGAATTCGCCAAAGTGCATAAACCGGAAGAACATGTCTTTAATCAGAAGACGGCGAATGAAGGTTACTATCGCGGTGGCCTGCCGGATTCTTATCATGTCTATAACACGACAAGCACCACCAATCCGGGCGTGACGCTTAATTACGTATCAAAAGACAGTGTTTATAAAGCGCCGACGGCCGCCGAACTGGAAGCGAAGCGCAATACAATGCTGGCGCAAAAACAGATTGTTGCTGATGAGGTAAATAATATCAGCGCAACGCAGGTCGACAGTGTAGCAGCAGAGGCGCCTTATGTTGCGCCTGAAAAAAAGATCGCCGCAGATCCGGCTGTTATGAACCTGAGAGTCAATAAGACATTGGCCGATGCCTTTATCGGGCGTGAGAATGATCGTATCAAATCCGGCAAGCCGGGTTTGATGAATCAGGATGTCTTTATTGTTGTTGGTGTAACGCCGAAATCCGGTGGACAAAAACCTTATATGGCCTATATGCCGCTGACGTTAAACACGGCGGCGATCGTTAAGGCGCTGGAAGCCAGCGGTGGCATGAGCGCCGGTTTGCTTGATCATTTCTACACGATGCTGGATCAGGAAAAAGCCAAAAATACCGGCTATATCCTGTTCGATAAAAAATTCAAAGGCATCGATTACAATATGCAACTGACGAATGCACCACAATTGCAATCACATAAGAACAGACATATCGATCTGGTCAGAAAAGTCATGGAGGCGAATAAGAATGCGCCATTCATGTTACCGGGTTATATGCAGCTGACCGCCTTAAAAGGGGCTACACCCGCATTAAAGGCGATAGCGGAGAAGAATATCCGGGAGCGTCAACAAAAGAGCGCCGCATCGTCCAACACGAAATCCAAAAAAGTATCCTATGCGACCCCGCAATGGGCGCCGCGCAGCGTGATTCAGAAAATTCCGGATTATAACACGTTTAGAATTCCGGGTTATACGAAGCGTCAACAGGATTCAGCGTATTTTGCCATGACATTCGACTTGGTCGTCGGCCAGAATGAACGTAATTTGCGTTATACGCATGGTATGACCAATCTGGCCGGATTTGAATCCGCGGGGTGGCAACCAGCCGTTCCGGCGAGCGGTTCCAGTGGCATGGGTTACTGGCAGTTTACAAGAGGCACATGGAGTGCCATGTCAGCGGAAACGGGTATGAGAGTACCTTTCACTCGGGAAGCCTTCCTGACGCCGGAAGGCATTTTTGCGCAGCATGTAAATGCCAAGCATTACCACAATAAGATGAAAGAATATATTTTAGAGCAGGAGCGGGCCCGTATTGCCGCAGGCAAGAAAGCGTTGCTAGGCCGTATCTATGAATCACGACGTCCTGATGGCAGTACATATTTAAGAACATTGACGCTGGATGCTCTGGCGAGCGCCTTGTGGGCGGGTAAAGATTATTACCAGACATTGGAAAGAGCCGTTGATAGCGGCAGCAACGTCATGCCTAAACATAAGAACCAGCATTTCGGTCTGTATGGTTCATTCTGGGCGGAACATGATGCGCAGCGTCTGAATGTCGCGCTGGAAGAACAAAGATTGATAACGCAAAACAGAGTCAAAGTCGTACCGACTTTCTATGTCAGTCAGATCGGGACCAATGCGGCGACCCGTGATTATAGTTACGGCTACAGCACCACGGCTGATTATATGCAGCAGGGTCAGGAAATGGTGACGTTAGAGCCGACGGAAGATAAACCGATTCGTTCCTTCCTGCGTGACGTCAAAATCGATACGCTGAAGAATCGTCCGTTGCAACGCTCTGGAATTACGGCGGTGTATGATTATAGCAGCACCGCTGGCGGTCGTACGAATCTTCAGTATATTTATACCAACTAACCTGTTCTGAATTTATCCCCTCTGTTCATATGTCCGTTTGTGGCCTAGATTAGGTGTATGGCACAGGATAAAAACACGGCAACAAAACGGATCGGGCGTTACGCCAAGGTGGGCACCGCGATGAGCGGCCTGGCCGCCAAAGTGGCCGGCGAAAGATTTTTCGGCCTGACGATCAACCGTGACGACCATGCCAGACAGCTCAAAGATATTTTAGGCAATCTGCGCGGCCCCTTATTGAAAATAGCGCAATTACTGGCGACGATTCCCGAAGCCCTGCCGGCCGAATATACGCGTGAGTTACAACATCTGCAGGCCAATGCACCGCCGATGGGCTGGCCGTTCGTCAAGCGCCGTATGGCGGCCGAACTGGGTGCTGATTGGCAAAGTAAGTTCAAAGATTTCCCGCGCGATGCCGCCGCCGCTGCCAGTCTGGGGCAGGTGCATAAAGCCATTTTGCCGGATGGGACGATTGCCGCGTGTAAATTGCAATATCCGGATATGGAATCAGCCGTGCAGGCCGATGTCGGGCAGTTGAAAATGCTGCTGGGATTGTATGAGCGTTACGATCCGGCGATTCAGACGAAATTCATCGTCCAGGAAATCACCGACCGTTTGCATGAAGAGCTGGATTACGAACGTGAAGCGAAGCAATGCCGTCTCTATGCCAATATTCTGCGCGATGAGAAAACCGTTTCCGTGCCGCAGGTTTTACCGCCATGGTGCGGTCCGCGTTTATTGACGACGACCTGGCTGGACGGCAAGCCGATTTTATCCTTTAAAGATGCACCGCAGGAGGTGCGCAACGAGATTGCGCTCAATCTGTTCCGTGCCTGGTATATTCCTCTTTATCATTACGGCATCATCCATGGCGATCCGCATCTGGGCAATTACACGATCCGCGCCGATCACGGGATCAATTTGCTGGATTTCGGCTGTATCCGCGTCTTCCCGCCGAAATTCATCAAGGGCGTCGTCGATTTATACCATGCGCTGCAGAATAACGATGAAGAGATGGCTGTGCATGCCTATCAGGAATGGGGCTTTAAGGATCTTGATCGTGAATTGATCGATGTGCTGAATATCTGGGCGCGTTTCCTGTATGGGCCGATCATGGAAGATAAGGTCCGCATTATCGGTGAAGCCAAAGGATCGATGTATGGCCGGGAAACCGCGCATGAAGTGCATCAATTGCTGAAAGCCAAAGGCGGTGTCGCCGTGCCGCGCGAATTTGTCTTTATGGACCGGGCGGCTTTGGGTCTGGGATCCGTCTTTATCCACCTGCAGGCGCAGGTGAACTGGTATCAGCTTTTCAATGAACTGATCCAGGATATCAATCCGGTTGAGATGCAAAAACGCCAGGATAAGGCATTGAAAGAGGTAGGATTATTATGACGGTCAGTACAGTCAATTATGTCGGCGGTTTGCGTTGCGAGGCGACGCATTCATCGGGCGCCACGATCATCACCGATGCACCAGCCGATAATTTCGGCAAGGGCGAGGCGTTTTCACCGACCGATCTGGTGGGGGTCGCGCTGGCCAATTGCATTATCACCACGATGGCGATTGTGGCGGAGCAGAAATATAAATTCGACCTGGGCAAAGCGACGGCCCGCGTCGAAAAGAAAATGACCGACAAGGCACCGCGCCGGATCGAAGAGATTATCCTGGATCTGCAATTTTCCTTACCGGCCGATCATGAACATCGTGAGTCACTGGAAAAAACGATCGACCGTTGCCCGGTACATCATGCGTTGCATGGAAATATAACGATCACCGTAAACACCCAATGGGGTGTTGCTCTATAATTCAAATTCATCTTTCCGGCGGCGTGGTTTCCGGATCATTTTTGCCAATGGCAAAAGCAGCATGATGACCGTAACGATAATGGTCAGGTCGATCATCCGTTCAACGGAGTCAAAGCTGATATCGCCTTCCGGTCCGGGCAGGGGTGATATTTTATCCCAGAGAAATTCCAGCACCAGGTAAATCGCGTAGAAAATGACGGTGCTTTTGATGAATCGCATAAGGATTTAAATCTTTCTAGCGCCGGGCAAAGAGTTTTTCGAGCTGGGTTTTGTCCAGCGTGATCGCCGTGGGCCGGCCATGGTTGCAGGTCAGGGAGTTCGGTGTCGCTTCCATCTGACGCAGCAAGGCATTCATCTCTGGCTGGTTCAAACGACGTCCCGCACGGACCGAGCCGTAACAGGCCATCGTCGCGGCGATTTTGTCCAATTGGCGTTGCAGGAATGTATCGCTGTCCATCTCTTCGGCGGCGACAACGGCGAGATCGCTCAATAATTTCGTCCAGTCGACACGTTCACCGAGCAGGGCCGGGACTTCGCGCAGGATCAATGTCTTTTCGCCGAATTCATCGAACACCAGGCCGAGTTTTGCCAAAGCATCCTGTTGCTGCATCAGTGCATCTTTCGCACGGATGGTCAGGTCGATGGTTTCGGGTAATAATAAACCCTGGCTTTCGATCTGTTTATTCTGCAGGGCGTGTTTCAGCTCTTCATAAACAAGACGTTCATGGGCGGCGTGCTGGTCGATAAGAACGGCACCTTCATCGGTCAGGGCGATGATATAAGTATCGAATAATTGCACCAGCGGTGTGCCCAGTGAAAATCCGGCAGCGTCCGGCTGCAGGGCGGCATCATTGGCAAAGGATGGCATGGCATCGACGGTTGGCGATGGCGCTTGTGCTATTTCGGCAATGTGCAATTGGCGCTGGCTGGGGGCATGGAATAAAGGTGACGGCGCCGGTGCGGTCGTTTGATCCACCGCCCGCATGCGGATGAAAGATTGTTCCGGTAAGGATGGTGCGGCTTTTTGGGCCAGGCGGTGTTTCAGGCTTTGGCGCACCAGGTCGCGCACAGCAGTCTGATCACGGAAACGTACTTCGGCTTTGGCCGGATGGACATTCATATCGACCTGATCAGGCGGCAGCATCAGATGCAGCACGACAACCGGATGACGGTCGCGCGGGATAATATCCTGATAGGCCAGGCGGATCATCTGTGCCAGGGAACGGTCACGGATCGGGCGCTGGTTGATGAATAAATACGGTGTCGTCGCCACGCCCATCGTATAGGTTGGTGTCGAGATCAGGCCGAACATATTGTCGGTCTCGACGATCAGATGTTGTTTGACAAAATCGCCGGACAGGATTTGCGCGGCACGCTCGGCAAGGGCAGCGGAGGGCGATTCCTGTGTGGAGGCCGGGGCGCGCAGGACAGCTTTGCCATTATGCTCCAGCGTGAAACCGATTTGCGGAAAGGCCAGGGCAAGACGTTCAGCAACATCGAGACAGGCGCGATATTCCGCGACAGGGGATTTCAGAAATTTCAGACGCGCCGGTGTGGCAAAGAATAAATCACGTACTGTGACTGTTGTACCGGTTTCGCGCGGTTGCGGTTTGATGGCCGATTTGACACCGCCTTCAACGGCAATGCTCCAGCCATGCTCTTCATGCGCCATACGGGTGGTGATGCTCAAGCGTGATACCGCACCGATAGAAGGCAAGGCCTCGCCACGGAAACCCATCGAGCGAATGGCGTCGAGATTTTCATCCGGCAGTTTTGATGTGGCGTGACGGTCGACCGCCGCAGCCAGATCATCTTGCGTCATGCCGCTGCCATTATCCTCGATCTGGATAAAGGAAATGCCGCCATCATTCAGCGTGATGCGGATATTGGTCGCACCGGCATCGATGGCGTTTTCCGTCAGCTCACGAACGACTGCGGCCGGGCGTTCTACAACTTCCCCGGCCGCAATCTGATTGATCAGTGTCTCTGGTAAGTAACGGACCTGCATCCCGTTCCTTTATCGGTAAAGGTTAGAGCAGCGTTTTTACTTTTGCGGCCACGGCATCCAGGAATTCTTCGGTGTTCAGATAAGGCTGGTCCTTTGAAATCAGGATCGCGAGATCTTTCGTCATCTTGCCGTCCTCGATCGTGTCGACGCAGGCTTTTTCCAGAGCCTTGGCAAAATTGACGACATCCGGCGTGTTGTCGAACTCACCGCGATATTTCAAACCCTGTGTCCAGGCAAAGATCGAGGCGGTCGGGTTGGTGGAGGTTGGTTTGCCTTCGCGATATTGGTGATAGTGACGTGTCACCGTGCCATGCGCGGCTTCGGCTTCGACAGTCTTGCCATCGGGTGTCAGCAATACGGAGGTCATCAGGCCGAGCGAACCATAGCCTTGTGCAACGATATCGGATTGTACGTCACCGTCATAGTTCTTACAGGCCCAGACGAAACCGCCGGATGATTTGATCGCATAGGCAACCATATCGTCGATCAAACGGTGTTCATAGAACAGGCCGGCTTTTTCGAAGGTGGCTTTGAATTCCGCTTCGTACAGATTTTGGAAGATATCCTTGAAACGGCCATCATAGGTTTTCAGGATGGTGTTCTTGGTGGACAGGTATACCGGATAGTTGCGCTGCAGGCCGTAATTGAAACAGGCGCGGGCGAATTCGGCGATCGAACTGTCGAGGTTGTACATGCCCATCGCAACACCCGGCTCTTTGAAGTTCATCACTTCATAAGATTGCGGGGATGAACCATCTTCCGGCGTGAAGGTCATGGTCAATGTACCGGCTTTTGGAATCGCAATGTCGGTGGCTTTATACTGGTCGCCAAAAGCGTGACGGCCGACGACCATCGGCTGGGTCCAGCCCGGCACCAGGCGCGGCACGTTCTTGCAGATGATCGGCTCGCGGAAGACGGTGCCGTTCAGGATATTGCGGATCGTACCGTTCGGCGACTTCCACATTTTCTGCAGGTTGAATTCCTTGACGCGGCCTTCATCGGGGGTGATGGTGGCGCATTTGACGCCGACGCCATATTGCTTGATCGCATTGGCGGCATCGATGGTGATCTGGTCCTGGGTCTGGTCGCGGATTTCGACGGCCAGGTCATAATATTTAATGTCGACATTCAGAAACGGGTGAATCAGCTTGTCCTTGATCCAGCCCCACATGATGCGGGCCATTTCATCGCCATCCAGCTCAACCAGAGGGGTTTTCACGTTAATTTTTGTCGTCATTTGGGCAATCCTTAATCTAATGAATCAATGGACGCTATTTTAGTCCAATTTGCTCCTGAGGCAAATATGGTGAAAAATAAAGAAAATCAGCGGTTAACCGTATATTTTTCTTGACTTTCCCGAGTCTTAGGTTATGTTCGGGGTGCTTTGATGATAGCGCGAAGTTGTTGCGCCACTTGACTAACCGGGATTTTGCCCGCCACGCGAGTTTGCGAACGCTGTGCCTGACCAGCAAAGTGCGTGGCTGATTGCACCGCTTTTTCTACTTTAATA
>DASWYT010000033.1:0-5338 GCA_036404835.1 Alphaproteobacteria bacterium
GCGGCGGGACCACATGACGCGTTTGATACGGGCACGGCCACGCATGGTCTGCATCGCTGTCTGCATCTGGTCTTTGGTGCTCAGCGGGCGCAGGCCGGATGTTTTGACCTTTTGCAATGGCAGTTTCAGACGCATACGGTCCTTAGCAAAAGTGATCGTGTAAAGCGTTACATCCAGACCACCGATAGAGAGGTTCTCAACGCCTTCAACCTGGCCAACGCCATGCGCCGGGTAAACAACCATGTCACCGGCTTTATAGTCGAAAACATTATCGTTTTTCGCTGGTTTTACAGCTTTGTCGGCTTTGGTGACTTTGGCAATGGCCGGGGTAGCGGTGGCTTTCACAGCAGCGTCCGGCTTGTCCTTGCCGACCACACGCATCACGCGGGCGACGGCTTCTTCAATCGACACATCTTTTTTCTTTGGAGACGTTTTCGCGGCGGCAGCTTTGGCAGTGGTTTTCACTGGGGCTTTGGCAACGGCTTTTTTCGTGGTTTTTTGTGCGGTTTTAGCTGGCATTTTCTGTGCTGGGGCTTTCTTTGTTGGAGCCGCCGCTTTCAGCGGGGCTTTTTTCGTTGGAACAGCTTTTTTGGCAACTGGCTTGATAGCCGATTTAGCAGTTGATTTGGCGGCGATTTTCTTCGCCGGCGCAACCGCTTTTTTCGCTACCGGTTTTTTGGCAGCAACAGCCTTCTTAGCCGGTGCCTTGGCAACGACTTTGGCAACTGGTTTTTTGGTGTTCTTATTAGCAGGAGCTTTAACAATGGTTTTTGCTTTTTTTACAGCAGCACTTTTACTTGGCATCCGGTACTCGCTTTCCTTGTTAACCTTTTAAATAGGGAATTAACAATGTCATAATAAGGACAAATTGCAATTTAAATTACTGATTTACCCTTAAAAACCTCACAGATTGTATCACAATATTAAGCAAAAAGCAACATAAAAATACACAAAAAGGTTAACGCCACAGCCCGGTCCATTGCCCCTCTAAAAGCATAAGGCTAACGTCAGGTCACATGTCTGACCCGTCCTTACCCTCTCCTGTCAGTGCAAAACGTTCGCGCCTGACGCGTGCCTTTTTGCAGGTCAAGCGCATTGCGCAGACGCGGGATAATCATGTGCGGTTTGAAACGCTCCTTAATCTGTTCGGGCAGGATGGCCTGTTGGTCATGAACACGATCCTGGCCTTGCTGAATATTATCCTGTCGCCGTTGCAAGGCATTTCCATGCCGCTGGGGTTCCTGCAGATGATGATTTGCATCGCCTTGTTGCGCGATCAAAAAACCTTCTGGATGCCACGCCGCTGGCGCAGCCATGCTTTTCCCAAAAACACCATTATCAACAATACGGAACGCTGGCTGCCTGTCTTATACCGGCTGGAAAGCATCTCGCACCCACGGCTGGAAAAAACAATGCGCCGGGCCGTGATCAGACGTTTCTCCCTGTGGTGCCTGTTATTGCTGGCCTTTATCGTCGCCCTGCCCATTCCGTTCATGAACATCACGCCCTCCATCGCCGTTCTGCTTATTTCCTTCGGCTTGCTCAATTACGATGGGCTGATGTGGATTTTGGGCCTGTTGGCCATACTGGCCCATAGCGGCCTGTATTTTGCCTGGGGCTGGTTCTATCCGCATCTGGCGGCCTGGTTCCAGCAGTGGTTTTCCTGGCTGCTCTAGCGTATTTACCGGTTTTTTAAGCCTTCATTATATGATGGAAGCATGGACAGGTAAGAAAAACATGGCAGATCTGATCCCGCAACTGAACGACCGGCTGCTGACGACGGCGGAGATACTCTATTATTTCCCCGACTATCCCGCCTTGCTGCAAATGTATGTCTGGCAGGATTACGATAAGGCGCCGGACTTCCCGCTCTTTCGCAAATTTCTCTATTTCTGGGAAAAGGAACTGGACGGCCGCCTCCATTCCGTCCGCCTCTGCAGCGCCGGGATTATTCTGCCGGGTCATTGCGTTAGCACGGATCTCGAAATCCGTTTTTAAACGATAATTATTCTCATATAGCGTTTGAGTTGATTACACCGGTTAGATGGATGTACGATAGCGCATCTTTATTTCCGACTCCGGAGAGGCATGATGCTCTCAACTTTCTTTACCCAACTCGATCCCCTTCTCTTATCGCGTATCCAGTTCGCCTTTGTGATCTCGTTTCACATTATCTTCCCGGCGATCACGATCGGCCTGGCGGCGTATCTTGCCGTTCTCGAAGGCCTGCATTTAAAAACTAAACATCCGGTCTATAAGGAACTTTATCTGTTCTGGATGAAGATTTTCGCCGTCTGTTTCGGGATCGGCGTTGTTTCGGGCATCACCATGCCATACCAGTTCGGCACGAACTGGGCACCTTATGCACAACAATTGGGCCGCGTCGTCGGGCCGCTGATGGGGTTTGAAGTGCTGGTCGCTTTCTTCCTGGAAGCATCCTTCCTGTCCATCATGTTGTTCGGCTGGAATAAAGTCGGACCGCGCATGCATTTCTTCAGCACCGTCACCGTCAGTATCGGCACGATGATTTCCGCGTTCTGGATTATCTCCGCCAATAGCTGGATGCAGACACCGCAGGGTTACAGCATCAATGAAGCGGGCCAGATGACGCCAACCAACTGGATCGAGATTATCTTCAACCCAAGCTTTGCACCGCGTTTCGTGCATATGATGCTGGCGGCGTTCCTCAGTGTCGCTTTCCTCGTCGGGGCCACCGGCGCATGGTATCTGTGGCGCAAACAGCATGTCGCGCACGCCCGCATCATGGTCGGCATGGCGATGCTGATGGCGGCCTTCGTTGCACCGGTGCAAATCCTGGTGGGTGACTGGCATGGTTTGAACACGCTGGAACATCAGCCGGTCAAAGTGGCCGCAATGGAAGGCCATTGGGAAACACATGGCAATGTGCCGCTGATCCTGTTGGGCCATCCGGATGCGGAAGAAGAAAAAACGCGCACACTGTTGAGCATTCCAAACGGTGCCAGCCTGATTCTGAAACATCATGCCGATGGCGAGATCAAAGGTCTGAAAGCCGGGCCGAAAGATGAGCGTCCGCCGGTTGCCTGGGTGTTCTGGTGCTTCCGCGTCATGGTCGGGATGGGATTGCTGATGCTGGCCACCGGGGTCATAGCCGGCATCCTCTGGCTGACCGGTCGTTTATTTGAAAGCCGCTGGTTCTATCCATGGGTGATCGCAATGGCACCAAGCGGTCTGATCGCCATCCTCGCCGGCTGGTTCACCACCGAGATCGGGCGTCAGCCTTACGTCGTCTATGGCATCATGCGCACGAAAGATGCGTTGTCCCCGGTCACCGGCACACAGGTTGCGATCTCGTTGCTGTTATACATTATCGCTTACACCATCGTCTTCGGTGCCGGTGTCTATTACCTGTTCAAACTGGTACGACGCGGACCGCAGGCGGGCAAATGGGCCGAGACATTCGGCGCACCGGCCAATGCAAAATTATTCCTGCCACTGAATGCGACAAGCAAAGGCTGGGATGTCCCGGTCGACAGCATCGCACCGAAACACGATTAAAGCCAAAGGGAGTTTGACATGTTTTCATTTGCTTCATGGCTTGACCTGCCACTGATCTGGAGCGGCATCGTTGCCATCGCCGTGTTCCTCTATGTCTTGCTGGACGGTTTCGATCTGGGGGTCGGCATGCTGTTCCCGTTTGCACCGACGCATGAATGCCGGGACAAGATGATGAATTCCGTTGCGCCTTTCTGGGATGGGAATGAAACCTGGCTGGTGATGGGCGGCGGCGGTTTGCTGATCGCTTTCCCGACTGCCTTCGCCATTATCATGCCGGCAATTTATATCCCGCTGATCGTCATGCTGATCGCGCTGATTTTCCGTGGCGTGGCGTTCGAGTTCCGTTACAAAGCGGATCGTTCCCGTTTCGTCTGGGATACCGCATTCCATTTCGGTTCGCTGATCGCCACCTTTATGCAGGGTATTATCCTGGGCACGTTCGTACAGGGTATTCCGGTCACCGATCAGAAATTCTCCGGCGGTGCCGTAGACTGGCTGGAAGCCTTCCCGCTCTTTTGCGGTGTCGCGCTTGTCGTCGGTTACAGCCTGATCGGCGCGACCTGGCTGGTGAAAAAAACCGATGGCGAAACCAAAGCCTGGGCACAAAAATGCGCACTCTATCTGTTGCCGATTATCATGGTGCTGTTCGCACTGGTCAGTCTGTGGGTTCCGTTCCTGGATGATGCCATCGCACAACGCTGGTTTGCCGGTCACAATATGCTTTATCTGGCACCGCTGCCTCTCGTCTCATTGTTCATTGCGTACAAAATCTATCGCGGCCTGAAAGCGGATTACGATTACCAGCCTTTCTTCCTGACGATGGGATTGTTCCTGTGTGCCTATCTCGGTCTTGCGATCAGCCTGTGGCCGTACATCGTGCCGCGCAGTGTCACGATCTGGGACGCCGCCTCACCGGGCGAAACCTTGTCGCTGTTGCTGGTCGGTACCGTGATCGTCCTGCCGGTCGTGTTGCTCTATACGCTTTACGTGTACTGGGTCTTCCGTGGCAAGGTTGATGCCAAAGGTTATTACAGTGATCATTGAGACGGCCACCGCTAAAATCGGCAGCCGGATCGACCGGTTTTTCAGCCGCTGGCCCAAAGCCAAACCCTGGCTGTGGATGGTGACCCTCTATCTGGTCGGTTTCCTGTTCCTGACCCTGGTGGCTTACGGTATTCGCGGCCTGATGCCACGGCCACCGGTCTTTAAATAACCCTGGAAATAGCCCTGAAATAGGACTCGCTATTGGCCGGGCTAACTGTTAATCTGTAACAATGCAGACACACCAGATATCACAGCCGAAACCGCGACGACGCCTGAGCATCGCCAGCCTGATCGTTACACCGATCAAGCAGCATTTCGGTTGTTGCGTGCTGATGCCGGCGATGCTGAAAACCATCGGCTCTGCCGGTATTCTGGGATCAATCCTGCTTTACCCGAAATTCCATGTCTATGCCGCGCTCGCCATGGCACCGTTTGTTGTGTGGCTGTGCATCAAGCTGGAAGATATGTATCACGACCGCCAACATAATCGTGGTCATTTCGCACATGGCCATGCGCATCACGATGCACATCATCACAATGATTGCCACACATGCGAACCCTGCCCGGTCGATCATACGCCGCATGGTTTCTGGAAACGTTATGGGCTGAACCTGGTCATCGCCTTTGCGCTGGTATTTCTCTTTGAGCATTTTCATCACCACGGGAATTTTTAAACTGGTCCGTTAGAACTGTTCCGGTGCTTTGTCTCAATCTGTCAAATCGCATAAAAATCTTATTAATTTTGCGTTTTCAGCAG
>DASWYT010000034.1:0-2272 GCA_036404835.1 Alphaproteobacteria bacterium
CGATAACAGTACCACACGCAAATTCGGCGGCACCGGGCTGGGCCTGTCCATTGCGCACCGCCTGGTTGAACTGATGGGTGGACAGATCGGTGTTAACAGCAAACTGGGACAGGGTTCCCGTTTCTGGTTTGAAATCCCGACATTGAAATCGGAAAACCGTGTCCATATCGATTTACCGGACCTGACCGGCCTATCCGTTCTGATCATTGAAGATCATAAAACAAGCCAGGTGGAACTGGCCGCTTTGATGCAGCATATGAAAGCCGAAGCGATTATTGTTTCAGATGCGGAAGAAGCACTGGCTCTGGCCGTCAAAAGACCCTTCGATGTCGCCCTGGCCGATTATAAACTGCCGGGAATGGACGGCCTGACCCTGCTGCGTAAGCTGCATGAGATCCAGCCTTTTATGGGCATGGTGCTGCACACGATCCAACATGATTACGCCATCCTGCAGGCATGTAAATTTGTCGGTGCGCGTTATCTGGAAAAACCGGCCAGCAGCCTGGCGATCGGTGATGCATTAAAGAGCGCCACCAAACGGATTCGCCCGCAATCATCCAAGCCGCAGCGTTTATTGATCTGTGAAGATAATGAATCCGTGCGCGATATCCTGCAACGCCAATTGTCGAAACTGGGTGTCACGGCTGATTTCGCCGAGAATGGTCTTCAGGGCTGGGATATATTGCAACAAAATAATCACACCATGCTGATTACCGATCTGCATATGCCGCAAATGGATGGCTATGGCCTGGTCAAGACTATCCGCACGTATGAAGAAGAAAACGACATCACCAATGGCGACCGTCTGCCGGTGATTGCCATGACAGCCGATGTGCAATTGGTGCATCAACAGGTTTATCTGCAGCATGGCTTCGATGAATGTTTGCTGAAACCGGTCAGTATCGGCCAGCTGAAGCAATTGCTGATCCGTTGGGGATTAATCCAGGCCGCAGATACATCGGCTGCTCCCACTCCTGCAGAAGAACAACCTCAACCAGCCGCTCCGCCAGCCCCCGAACCTGTAGCCGTCCGACATGATATCGTCTTGCCGGATCAACCGGTTATCGATAAAGAGATGGCCGTCGATCAGTTCGGTGCGTTTGATGATGATGCGATTGCCATGATTAAAATGTTCATGCAGATTACGACACCGCAAATATCCGACATGGATGAGGCGTTCCGCAATGCTGATTGGTTGCGCCTGCGCAATATTGCCCATTCGGTCAAAGGCGCTGCCCGTTCCGCCTGTTGCCTGCAATTAGGGGATGTGGCTGAGAATATCCAGATTATGGCCGATGGCAGCAGAGTCGATAATATCCAGATGCAACAGCTTCATGCCGCTTTTGACAAAGCGAAGATCGAAGCCGAAACACTTTAAATCACTTATTGCGCGGTCCAGCCGCCATCGATTGATTGCAGTGAACCGGTGATATTATCCGCCGCATCGCTGCACAGGAAAATTGCCAGGCCCGCTACCTGTTCCACCGTCGTGAATTTCTTGGTCGGTTGCGCCGCCAGCAGAACATTCTTGATGACCTCTTCTTCGGTGATGCCACGCGCTTTCGCCTGATCGGCAATCTGATTTTCCACCAATGGTGTCTTCACATAGCCCGGGCAGATGGCATTCACCGTGATATTCTGTTGCGCCACTTCCAGCGCTAGTGTCTTGGTCAAACCGGCCAGGCCATGTTTCGCAGCGACATAGGCTGATTTAAACGGCGAAGCCACCAGCGCATGCGCCGAGGCCATATTAATCACGCGGCCCCAGCCCTGTTTTTTCATGTAGGGTATGGCCAGGCGCAATGTGTGAAAGGCTGCAACCAGATTCAACTGGATGATCTGCTCCCATTTTTCCGGCGGGAATTCGTCCAGAGCGGCGACATGCTGGATACCGGCATTATTCACCAGAATATCGATACGGCCGAAATTCTCGATGGTGCTGGCAATAAGTGCTGCGATCTGGTCCGGTTTGGTCAGGTCTGCCGGATGAAAAGAGACTTTATGCCCAGCCTGGCTAATCTCTGCTTTTGCCTGGGCGATCTGTTCGTCACTGCCCAGACCATTGAGCATGATATGCGCACCCTGTTCAGCCAGAGCCTTGGCAATGCCCAAACCGATCCCGCTGGTGGAACCCGTGACTAAAGCAACTTTACCGTCTAAAACAACTCCACTGAATGGCATGACCTTCTCCTTTTACGTGCAAAAGCTGCTGGATTTCCACATCTAATCTTATATATTTTAACGATGCGTTATTTTTACGATCCCCCGCAAG
>DASWYT010000035.1:0-2076 GCA_036404835.1 Alphaproteobacteria bacterium
TCCACTGAATGGCATGACCTTCTCCTTTTACGTGCAAAAGCTGCTGGATTTCCACATCTAATCTTATATATTTTAACGATGCGTTATTTTTACGATCCCCCGCAAGAAGAACCGGAACATTATTGCGATCATCCGGGTTGCGCCGCGCCAGGTTTATATAAGGCGCCGAAATCGCGAGACAATCTGCGCGACTATTATCATTTCTGCCTGGACCATGTCCGGGATTATAACCGGGGCTGGAATTTCTTCGCCGATTTCGACGAAGAGAAAATCTACGAGCAGATGCGCCAGGATGTCAGCTGGGAACGCCCGTCCTGGCCCAGCCACATCTCGCCTGCTTTGGAGAACCGTCTGCGCCGGGCCGCCAATTTCTGGGGCGCCCAGATGAAGGCGGAACAACAGGCACCCCCGCCGCCGAACATCAAAACACCGATCCGCGATGCATTTAGTGCATTGGGCCTGGCGTTCGATGTCGATTTCACCTCGGTCAAACAACAATTCCGCAAGCTGGTGAAGAAATACCATCCCGATGCACGCCCCGACGACCCGAAAGCCACCGAGCGATTCAAGACGATCAATGCCGCCTATGTGACGCTGAAAAATTACTTCGCCGGCGAGGCACGGAAATAACGGCTCGATTCCGGCCAAAATCATGGAAACCGGCCATTTTTCATTATACATATCCTGATTTTATGCTTTTGTTTGGCCGGTGAAGACGCTATTCTGTCAACACCCACCCCAGCCCGACAAGAATAATGAGCAAGATATACAAACCACAGCCGATCAGCGGCTTTCCTGAATGGTCCCCTGAGTTACGCGCCCTGGAATTATCCTGGCTGGATCATATTCGCCGTGTGTTTGAATCATATGGTTTCTGCAACATCGAAACCCCGGCCGTCGAAGTGCTGGACGTCTTGTTGGCCAAGGGTGAAGTGGAGAATGAGATTTACACCCTGCACCGCCTGCAGGCCGATGAAAAAGATAAAACGGATGCACGCCTGGCCTTGCGTTTCGACAATACCGTGCCGTTCGCGCGTTATACCGCACAGCATTTCAACAATCTGACCTTCCCGTTCAAACGTTACCAGATGCAAAAAGTCTGGCGCGGTGAACGCCCGCAGGAAGGTCGCTATCGCGAATTTTATCAATGCGATATCGATGTGATCAATCCGGACAATCTGCCATTGCACTTTGACGCTGAAATCCCGGCGGTGATCGATGAAATCATGCAGGCTTTGCAATTACCTGCTTATACGATTTACATCAATAACCGCAAAATCCTGATTGGGTATATCCAGGCGCTGGGCCTGGAGGCACAAGCCTCCGCCATCCTGCGCATCGTCGATAAACGTGACAAGATCGGTGAAGACGGCGTGATCCGTGAACTGACGCAAAATCTGAAACTGGATGATGCCCTGGCACAAAAAACGCTGGGTCTGGCAAAAATCCGTGGCAATGACGCGAATGTCATCAAACAGGCCAAAGCCTTGGGCATTTCCAACCCGATGTTCGATGAAGGCCTGGAAGAGCTGGCCTATGTCCTCAATTCCCTGCAGGGCTTTGTCGGCAACCGTGTGATGGCTGATTTATCCATTGTGCGCGGCCTCGATTACTATACCGGCACTGTCTATGAGACGAAATTCAACGATTACCCGGAAATCGGCACGATCATCGCCGGTGGCCGTTATGAAGATCTGGCCAGTTCCTATATCAACAAAAAACTGCCGGGCATTGGCATTTCCATTGGCCTGACACGTTTGCTGGGTGTTCTGATCGGGCGCGATATGGTCAAGCCGTTACGCAATTCACCGACAGATGTTCTGATTACACAGATGGATGAAACGCAACGCAACGATGCATTATCCCTGGCCAAAATACTGCGCGCCCGCGGTTTCAATGTTGAGGTTTATCACAACGCAACAAAGATCCAGAAACAACTGGCCTATGCCGATAAAAAACAAATCCCGTATGTCTGGTTCCTGAGCAACAGCGATCAACCGCAGCACCAAGTCAAAGATATGGCGGCCGGTACGCAAAGCGATGCCGATCCGCAAAACTGGAGTCCTGCCAAGTAAA
>DASWYT010000036.1:0-5211 GCA_036404835.1 Alphaproteobacteria bacterium
TTGACATAGTGAATGCTTGGCGTTTGGGATGGGCGCTGCTATGCTCCCCATACAATGAGCTTCATTCGACTGATCCTGCTTTGTCTCATGACCGTCACACTGACGGCCTGTGCTGCGACTACGCCGACAAAAACGGCGAGCGCGCAAGTCGATCCGGCTGGTTTTGAAAACTGGCGCAGCGATTTCACCCAACGCGCCATTCAGGCCGGTTACGATCCAACAGCTGTACGCACCGTCACGCAATCTGTGACGTTCCAGCCTCAACTGATTGAATTAGATAGAAAACAGCCTGAAACACAATTGACCCTGCAACAATATGTCGAGAAGACCGTCTCGACCGACCGTATTGCCAAGGGCCGTCAGAAACTGGCTGAAAACCGGACCGCCCTGAATGCGGTTGCGGCCCGCACAGGCGTCCCGGCGAAAGTCATCGTTGCCTTATGGGGCAAGGAAACATCCTATGGCGCCTTTACCGGCGGCGTAAAAATCGGCGATGCGCTGTCGACCATGGCCTATGAAGGCCGTCGCCGTGACATGTTCGAACGCGAATTGCTGGCCTTTATCCAGATCACACAAGTCCTGGGCAAAGACCCAAATGTGTTGAAAGGTTCCTGGGCCGGTGCGATGGGTCAATGCCAGTTCATGCCGACCTCTTATCTGAAATATGCCGCCGATGGCAGTGGCGACGGCAAGGCCGATATCTGGTTCTCTTTGCCGGATGTTTTCGCCAGTGCTGCGAATTTCCTGCAACAAAGCGGTTGGCAGGCCGGTCAGCTGATTGCCCAGCCCATCCGTCTGCCTGCGAATATCAACGTTGCCGCCCTGGGCCGCGACAAGGCACCACGCCCTTTACGTGACTGGCAACAAGCCGGCGTCACCATCATCGGCAACGCCCCGACTAATCCGAATATCCCATCCAAACTCTATGCCCCGGATGGCGTGGGTGGTCCGGCCTTTATTCTTTATCCGAATTTCGACGTCCTGCTGCGCTGGAACAATTCCGGCTATTTCGGCGTAGGCGTCACCTTGTTGTCTGATCAGCTAGACTCCTAAACCCCTCCGAGGATTCCTCCCATGTCCGCTTCTTTATCTTTATGGCCACGCCTGACAATCATTACCTTGTCAGGTTTTTTACTGACTGCCTGTACGGAAACCGAATATATTTCCCATTTGTGGAAACGTGGCGAACAAAGCTATAGCGACGATCAATATACCTATACCAACAGCAGCAATGTGGCCGCATCTTCGGGAAATCGCCCGAACCAGGAAGGCCTGTACAAAGTCGGCAAGCCCTACCAGGCAATGGGCAAATGGTACACGCCGACCGAAAGCTACAGCTATGATGAAACCGGGATTGCATCCTGGTATGGCCCAGGTTTCCATGGCAAACGAACCGCCAATGGCGAACCGTATGATTCCATGGCGCTGACGGCCGCACATCCGACCCTGCAATTGCCTTGCGTCGCGCGTGTCACCAACCTGGATAATGGCCGTTCCATCGTCGTGCGCGTCAATGACCGTGGCCCGTTCAAACGCGGCCGTGTGATGGATGTCTCGAAACGTGCTGCTGAATTGCTCGGCATGATCGGAGCAGGGACCGCGAAAGTCCGTGTCCAGGTGCTGGATCAGGAAAGCCGTATCGTTGCCGAAGCCGCCCGCAAAGGCCTGCCACCCCATGTGCAGATGGCGATGGCATTCAAACGCCAGGAAGCAGGCGTTCAGGTTGCGTCTGCAGATACGCACTATAACAACTCGTTGCGTTTGACCCAGGATAATCCGGGCCGCGAAGTGTCCAATGTATCGCAGGTCGATTTGCAACAGGTCCGCAAATACCCCGTGCATAAAACCAATATCTATGTGCAGGTCGGTTCCTTCAGTGATGCCGGGAACGCACAAAAACTGGCCAGCCGCCTTGGCTCATTGGGCACGACATCCGTGTCCAGCGCCAACGTCAATGGCCGCAATTTCAATCGTGTCCGCATCGGTCCGGTTGCATCGGTCGAAGAGGCTGACCGCCTGTTATCGCGCACCGTCTCCGCCGGTCATCCGGGTGCACGTATTATCGTCGAATAAGCCGCCAGACAGCATTGATTTTACAGTCCCGAGGCGTACAATATCTCCAATTCATATCTGAACCGGGGATTATAATGCGTCTTTTGGCATTGATTTTATTAGCTGTTTCCATTTCAACGGCCACCGCCACCATCGCCATGGCAGAGGGTTTTGAAACCCCGGCGACCAAGGCCGTGCTGATCGATGTCGATACGCGCAGCATTCTGTTCGACAAGAATTCCCAGGAACGCATGCCAACCAGCAGCATGAGTAAAGTCATGACCATCTATATGGTCTTCGACGCCCTCAAGGCAGGCCGTATGAAGATGGATGATCTGGTCACCATCAGCGAAAATTCCTGGCGTATCCAGGGTTCCAAAATGTTCGTGCCGCTGGGTGGTCAGGTCAAGGTCGAGGATTTGATCCGTGGCGTGATCATTCAATCGGGGAATGATGCCGCTGTCGCCCTGGCCGAAGCCATCGCCGGTTCCGAAGGCGCCTTTGCCGAACAGATGAACAAGAAAGCCCTGGAACTGGGCATGAAAAACAGCCATTTCATGAATGCCAGCGGCTGGCCGGATCCGGATCATTATTCCACATGTTACGATCTGGCGTTGCTCGCCTATCACATGATCAAGGATTTCCCGGAATATTACAAAATCTATTCCGAGAAAGAATTCACCTTCAACAATATCAAACAGGGTAACCGCAATCCGCTCCTGTACCGCAATATCGGCGCCGATGGCGTGAAAACCGGTCACACGGAAGATGCGGGCTATGGTCTGATCGGCACGGCCGTGCAGAATGGCCGCCGTCTGATCATGGTGTTCAACGGCCTGGATTCCATGCAGGCCCGCGCCGATGAAAGCGTGAAATTGCTGGAGTGGGGCTTCCGCAACTTCCAGCATGTCAAACTGTATGACAAAGGCGCAATCATCGACCAGGCCAAAGTCTGGTTCGGCCAGCAGCCGACTGTAGCCGTTATCGCCCAGGAAGAGATCAAAGCCATGTACAAAGTCGGCGAGCAGGACAAGCTGAAAGTCAGCGCCGTCATCAACGAACCGATCCAGGCCCCGGTCAAAGCCGGCCAGGAAATCGGTGTATTGAAAGTCGTCATGGGTGATTTCCCGCCCCGTCAGTACAAGCTTTATGCGGGTGCTGATGTTGCTGAAATGGGCTTCTTCGATCGCATGATCGAGCACGCCAAGATCATGTTCACCAGTAATCCGTAATCGCTGAAAAGGATATCGCCATGACCGCAAAACGCCCTTATTTTATCGTTCTCGAAGGCGGCGAAGGGTCTGGTAAATCCACGCAGATCAAATTGCTCGTTGAATGGCTGAAAAATGAAGGGATCGATACGCTGGGCGTGCGTGATCCGGGCGGCCCGAAAGGGGCAGAGGAAATCCGTCAATTGCTGCTGACCGGCGCAACGGACCGCTGGGATAAAATCACCGAAGTGCTGATGTATTGTGCTGCGCGCCGTGAGTTGCTGGCCCGCCACATACAACCGGCCCTGGCCAGCGGGCAATGGGTTGTCAGTGACCGTTTCACCGATTCAACCTATGCCTATCAGGGTTATGGCCATGGCGTTCCTCTACACCTGCTTAAACAACTCAGTGAAGTCGTTGTGGCCGATGCCGTTCCTGATCTTGTTCTGGTCCTGGATATCGATCCGAAATTGGGACTGGAACGTGCGCTGACCGGTAAAAACCGTGCGACCCATGAAATCCGTTTTGAAAGCATGACACTGGATTTCCACCAGCGTCTGCGTCAGGGCTATAAGGAACTGACCGCCGCCAGCCCGGATACGCATGTCATGCTCAATGCCGATCAGACGGTTGAAGAATTGCACAAAGCTATCACGGATGTTGTGCGTGAGCGCCTGCTGTCATGCTCTGAACGTAAATCGGCATGAATGAACATGTCACGCCCTTAACCCAGCCACATCTGTTCGGACATAACGATGTCCTGCAGAAATGGCAGGAGCGTTTCACACAGGATAATTTCCATCACGGCCTGATCCTGAGCGGCCCCAAAGGGGTGGGCAAGGCGACACTGGTCTTCCACTTCGCCAAATGGCTGTTATCCCAGGGCAAGAGCCCGGCACAGATTTCCAGGCAGATCGAAGCGGGCAGCCATCCGGGTATCAAGATCATCGAACGTTTATTCGATGAAAAACGCCAGCGTTATTACGGCGGCATCACGATTGAGGCCGTCCAGCCGATCTTTGAATTCTTGCGCTTGTCGCAGATCGATGACGGTTACCGTGTGATCATCATCGACGGTGCCGACACGATGAACCGCCACGCCCAGAACAGCATCCTGAAATTGCTGGAAGAACCGCCGAAAAAGACCTTCTTCTTCCTGCTGGTCGAACAGGCCGGTTTATTACTGCCGACCATCCGCTCCCGCGCGCTGGTTCAATCGCTTGCACCTTTGTCACAGGGTGATTTTACCCATGGCCTGCAGACCTTGCTGCCCGATATGGATGGTGCGCAGACCCAGGCTTATTTCGCCCTGACCCATGGTGTCTTGGGCCAGGCCATCGAATGGCATGAGCAGGAAATATTGGGGATCTATGAAACCACGCTGGAGGCCGCGCTGAAGCTGGGAGAGGGCAATGAACAGCCCGCGATGAAATGGGCGGAAACCTATGCCCCGGTGGCCCAGGAAATGCTCTATGAAATGATCCGCCAGCTGATCTTAAAGCGGATGAGCGATATTATCCGACAATACCACCTGAACCAGGGCTTCCAGCCCTTGGTCCCGGATGAGGAAAAACTCTATAATCACTGGATCAGATTGCCGGCGACGCAACTCATTAGCGCCTATGATACGATGCAATCCTTGTTCGACCGCACGGAATACAGCCATCTGGACCGTAAGCTGGCGCTTTTACAGGCTTTACAGCTCTTTTCCGGCCAGGGCCACACAGTTGCGCCACAACGCGTAAACCGTTAAAATCGGCCCATAATTCGTTTTTTTAAGGTCATGCCGCATGAGCAAGCATTTTTACGTCACCACTCCGATTTATTACCTGAGCGGCACGCCGCATATCGGGACGGCCTACACAACCGTCGCCGTTGACGTGCTGGCGCGTTTCAAACGCATGGACGGGTATGACGTCAAATTCCTGACCGGCACGGATGAGCACGG
>DASWYT010000037.1:0-2092 GCA_036404835.1 Alphaproteobacteria bacterium
AATTATCATTGCGGGTGAGGCGGCGCCAATAGCTGTCGAGATCGGCCTGTTGTTTCTTGTCGTTTAATTTCAGGAAATCGATGACAACCTGTCCGCCGATATTGCGCAACTGCAATTGGCGTGCAATGGCGGTCGCGGCGCGGTAATTCACTTCATACGGTTTCAGTTTATTGCCTGCACTGTTCAGATCGATGGCGGTAAGGGCAGCCGTCTGTTCAATGATCAGGCTGATCCCATTCTCCAGCGTGACATGAGGCTGTGCCAGTTCCAGGATCGCCTGATCGAAATCGGCCAGGCCGTCTTCGATCTGCGTAATCTCCGGATAATCTTTTTGTGCCCGTGCCAGCGGGTTGGCACCACGTTCGACCAGGCCATCTTTTGGAAAGAGTGTCACATCTTCCCCCACCAGACCGCAACGGGCCTGTTTATCCAATGTGGCCGGGCGTTCGATGGAAACGATGATCTTCTGGCCTTCCTGCAGGCTCATCGTGCCGCGTTTGGGCAACAGGCCTTTATGCGTGCCATCGAGATCGAGGAAATAAGCATGCTGCCCGGCAGCATAATGCGTGACCGTGGCGCGGTAAATATCATGCAGGTAGGGGCGTGCATCATCCGGCTGCGCGTAAATCGCGTAAAGCTGTTTATCCTCACCGATTACCGCGGCAAGAGTGACACCATCCAGGACATCATGCCGGATTTGAGACATGTTATTTTCCTTTATAACCCAAACCGGTCAGCATATTGGCGGTTTCATAAGCGGGCAGGCCCAGTATAGCGGATGAACTGCCGATGATCTTCTGGATATAGCGCGCGAAGATACCGGTGAAATGATAAGCGCCGGCACGGCCTTCCCATTCTTTGCTGTCCAGGAAATGCGTGATCTCGGCATCGCTCAGATGCTTGATCTTCAGGCGGGTCTCATTGACACGGGTCGATAGGCGGCCATCGGGTGCGCGGACGCAGACAGCGGTGATAATACGATGGTTACGGCCGGACAGCAGGCGGATCATACGTTCCGCATGCGCACGGTCATCAGCCTTCATCAGGATACGACGGCCAACGCCACAGGTCGTGTCGGCGGTGACGATATAATCATTGGGATATTGTGTGGCCAGCGCGGCGTTTTTTTCAACGGCGATACGCTTGCAATAAATATGCGGCAATTCGCCTTTAAGCGGGGTTTCGTCGATATCCGCACCAACCACCACATCAGGCGGCATGCCGATTTGATTGAGAATATCCAGGCGGCGCGGGGAAGACGAACCGAGTATAAGCCGCGCGCTCAAGGCAATACCTTAAGAACGGTCTTTAGGCGGTTGCGGGGCAAAACCAACCGGAGGAGCGCCAGTGTCTTTGTAACGGAAGACGATACGGCCTTTGGTCAGGTCGTATGGGGTCATCTCGACACGGACTTTGTCACCTTCGAGAACGCGGATACGGTTCTTGCGCATCTTGCCGGCGGAATGGGCAATGATCTTGTGACCATTTTCCAGTTCGACACGGAAGGTGGTGTTCGGCAACAATTCGGAAACGATGCCATCAAATTCAATAAGGTCTTCTTTAGCCATGATCCACGCAGGTTTAGTTATGGTGTCGCTGTTTTAAGCTTTTTTTAAGAAATATGCAAGGGCGGCAGGATGTGACTGGGGCTGGTCTATTGCATGAAATGATATTGACATAACGATTGGCGAGGTTAAGATGGGCCAAATGTTAAGAATGCAGGATGGACCATGAAAAAGCGTAAATATGCCGAACGACAGAAGTACCCATATATGGGGATGACCGGCGGTGAATTTATAGCTGTCACCACGGCACTCATTGTCGGCGGTATAAATGTCATTACAAAGTATGTCAGTTACTATGAACAGCATCCTATCATCATTGAGAAGTCCGTCATTATCCCTGAAGTGACACAGGATACATCACTGGCCGATTATTATCAGTCCGATAAATACGTCTTCATCAGGCAGACTGATTTTACATCTGAGAAATTGGGCGACCTGGCTGGAAGCGATACGATCCGTTTGGTCAAAGGAGCAGATAGGCCCATTAATAGTATCACGAATTATTATGATGCAGGTCTGACAAAAGA
>DASWYT010000038.1:0-5321 GCA_036404835.1 Alphaproteobacteria bacterium
TTGCGATTGATTTGCTCTTTTTATAGTTCTTACCCACGCAAGGCACCACCTAGTTTCTCAACTGCTGCGACAACTTTCTTCGCGACGACATCGATTTGTGCGTCGGTCAGTGTCGCATCGCTTGGCTGCAACTGGATCGAAAAAGCAATCGACTTTTGGCCATCGGGAACACCTTTGCCGCGGTAATCGTCGAATAAGGTGACGTTCTGCAACAAAGTTTTGTCGGTGTTCTTCACGGCCTTGACGATATCGCCGGCCATCACATTCGCATCGATCAGGAACGCGAAGTCGCGTGTGACGGACTGGAATGGGGACAGGGTCAGGGCGGCCTTGGTCGAACTTTTCTTTTTCGTCGTCGGCAATTTGTCCAGGAAAATTTCAGCTGCGACAACCGGTACGTCAATATCCAGTGCCTGCAGAATCGCCGGATGCACCATGCCGAAGACAGCAACGGTGAATTTGCCCATGCTCAACGCACCGCTCTGGCCCGGATGGTACCATGACGGTACATCACGCGATAACGTCATGTTATCGGGATTGAGACCGCATGTTTGCAGCAACGCCCAGATATCGGCTTTCACATCGAATGTATCGACATTGCGCGCCGTGCCCTGGACATGACGTTCAACCGCCTGGCCGCTGCGCAGCAAAGTGAGGTTGGCCGGTTGTTCATCCGGGTTGGTGCCGAAAAAGACATTGCCCTGTTCAAACAAAGCGATATCGCTCATGCCGCGTGCGGTGTTGCGTTGTACGGCCTGCAATAAATTCGGCAGGATCGTCTGGCGCATCACCGACAGATCGGCACTGATCGCATTGGCCAGTGGGATCGGGTCGATGTTCGGATATTTGAATTGTTCAGCCAGGGCCGGGCTCATAAAGGACCAGGTCACCATCTCATGCATGCCGCGCTGTGCGGCTGTGCGGCGCAGATCGGCAGAACGTTTATGCGCCGGGGACAGGGCGCCGCGCGACGTCGTGTGATGACGTGCTACCGGCACAGGTTGAATTTTATCATAGCCATGCAGGCGCAGAATTTCCTCGACCAGATCTTCGGGGATGTGAATATCATTGCGCCAGCTTGGCGGGGTGACATCCATGATAGCGCTGTCACCTTCCGGACGGACCTGGCAACCTAATGCCATCAGCAAACGCAATTGCTCATTCTCATCGATTTTGATGCCGCCGCGTTTATGGGTCAAAGCCGGATCAAACGCAATCGTGCGGTACCAGTCCGGCTGGGCACCGGCTACGACGGTATAGCTCGGCTCGCCGCCGCAAATATCCAGGATCAGGCGTGTGGCAATCTCGATCCCTTCATCGGTGAAGGCCGGATCGACGCCGCGTTCGAAACGATATTTCGCATCGCTGTCGATCGCCAGTTTCTGACCCGCCTTGCGGATCATGGTTTCGTCGAACAAGGCGCATTCCAGAAAAACATTGGTCGTTTCGGCGCTGCAACCGGTGCTGATACCACCGATCATACCACCAAGCGCCTGCGGACCGGATTTATCCGTGACAACAATGATATTGTCATCCAGCGTGTAAGTCTTGTCATTCAGCGCATGCAATGTCTCGCCTGCTTTGGACATACGCACATGCAGATCGCCATTCAGCTTATCGGCATCGAAGACGTGCAGCGGACGGTTCATGCCCAGGCACAGATAATTTGTGATATCGACCAGGGCCGAGATCGGTTTCATGCCGATGCCGCGCAAGTAATCCTGCAGCCATCTCGGGCTTGGACCGTTTTTGACGTTCTTGATCGTGCGGCCGATAAAATATGGACAGGCTTTGGTATCGCCGGTGGTGACAGTGGTCGTTGAATCAAACAGGCCCGGCACAGGTTGCTGGCCAATGGTTTTTAACTGGCCCAGACCGGCGGCGGCCAGATCGCGTGCAATCCCATAGACCCCGGCGCAATCGGCGCGGTTCGGGGTCAGGTTAATCTCGATCATCGGATCGGTGAAACCCATATAATCGGCAAAGCTCTGGCCAACCGGTGCATTTTCCGGCAATTCGAGAATGCCTTCGCTGGTATCGGTCAGGCCCAGTTCGCTTTCGGAACAGATCATGCCGTTCGATGCGACATCACGGATCACACCGGCTTTCAGCGCGACACCCGATTGCGGGATGATCGTGCCCGGCATGGCCAGCACGATATGCAGACCTTTGCGCACATTGGCGGCGCCGCAAACCACCTGCACCTGTTCCTTGCCATTATTGACGAGGCACAAATTCAGACGGTCGGCATTCGGATGTTTTTCGCATTCGACGATCTTGGCGATGGTCAGGCCCTGATAAGATGCGGCGCGATCAACCACATCTTCGACTTCCAGACCGATCGCGGTCAGGGTCTCGGTGATTTTCTCCAGCGATGCATCTGTGTCCAGATATTCTTTCAGCCAGTTCAGTGTGAATTTCATTTTGTTCTATCCCATCAATCTTTTTGAGCAACAATATCGAGCGGACGGTTCGGGTAGTCCAGCACACTGAAGCCGTAATGGCGCAACCAGCGCAGATCGCCGTTGAAGAAGTCGCGTAAGTCAGGCATGCCGTATTTCAACATGGCGATCCGTTCGACGCCCATGCCGAACGCGAAGCCCTGGTAAATCTCCGGATCAAGACCGCAATTGCGGATGACATTCGGATGCACCATGCCGCACCCGCCAATCTCCATCCATTTGAGCGGCTGGCCTTTTATGCCGCCCAGGACAATGCGGCTGCCTTCGCGGGAATAACCGATATCCACCTCTGCCGATAATTCCGTGAACGGGAAAAAGCTTGGGCGGAAACGTACCGGTAAATTCTCGATACCGAAAATCTCACGCCAGAATTCCATCAGGCAACCTTTCAGATGGCCCATATGGGTGGTCTTGTCGATGACCAGGCCTTCCATCTGATGGAACATCGGCGTGTGGGTCATATCGGATTCGGCGCGGAAGGTACGGCCCGGAACGATCAGGCGCAGCGGCGGTTGCTGTTCCATCATGGAACGGATCTGCACGGTGGATGTTTGTGTGCGCAGCAATTTCGGCTGGCCCAGATCATCTTTCGCTTCCAGATAGAATGTATCATGCATCGTGCGGGCCGGATGGTCCGGCGGGAAATTCAATGCAGTGAAATTGTGGAAATCATCTTCGATCTCCGGACCGGTAGCAACGGTGAAACCCATCTCGGCAAAGATAGCCACCATCTCATCCAGGATTTGCATCGTGGGGTGTAACGAGCCGGATGTTTCCGGACGGATCGGCAGGGAAATATCGATTGTCTCTTTCGCCAGTTTTTCGGCGAGGGCGGCCTTGTTCAGCACGGCCTGTTTCTCGGCGAGCAGGGCGTTGAGTTCGTCACGCAACGCATTGACCTTTTGCCCCATCTCCTTGCGTTCGTCCGGTGCCATCGTGCCAAGCTGTTTCAACAGGTTGGTCAGGCTGCCGCTTTTACCCATGATGGCGACGCGGGCGGCTTCGATGGAGGCCTGGTCGGCGGCACCGTTAATCAGCGCGCGGGCTTCGTTGTTCAGTTGGTCAAGATTACTCATGATTTGCTCACTTTAAATGTTGCCTGATCTTATCGCATCGCGTGTGTCGGTACAATCTTTCACCCATAAAAAAAGCGCCCCGGGAAGGGGCGCTTTTTAAGAAACTGTCTGCAAAACGATTAGGCAGCCAGTGCTTTTTGCACCGATTGGACGATCGTTTTAAACTGTGTCGGCTCATTCATCGCCAGATGGGCCAGAACCTTACGGTCCATTTCAATACCGGCTTTGTTCAGGCCGTTAATGAAGCGGGAGTAAGTCAGACCTTCTGCACGGACAGCCGCGTTGATACGCTGGATCCACAGAGCGCGGAATTCACGTTTCTTGTTGCGACGGTCGCGATAAGCATACTGCAGGGATTTCTCGAGGCGGTTCAACGCTGTGCGGAAACACAGGGAAGCGCGGCCGCGGAAACCTTTTGCAGCTTTCAGAACTTTTTTGTGACGGGCGTGAGCGCGTGGGCCACCTTTAGTACGTGCCATGGTGTATCTCCCTTACGCTACGTTGTTTTGTTGTCTGAGGATACGGTTCTTGGCTCTGCGCAGTTTTGAGCGCAATTTTGGCAGCCAGTTAATAAGTACCGTCTTCGCATCGGTTTTGAACATGACATGCGTACCGCGTGCCTTACGTTTCACTTTTTGCGATTTGTTTTTCATCATGTGACGTGTGAAAGCGGCTTTCGCTTTGACCTGACCGGTCGCCGTCACCTTAAAGCGCTTTTTAGCGGCGCTTTTGGTTTTCAACTTGGGCATTTTATGTTCCTTAGAAAGGTGATTTAAAGATAACCCTCGAGGCATGCCCGCCGTAACTCCATTTGATTGGGAATCCGGCTTGCCAGAGGATCGGAGGCATCTTTATAGGGGGATTCTCTTCGGAATGCAAAGCAAAAGCGCAATATGTCTTAATTTTGTGCAGTTGGATTTTGCAGCACCGGGGCCCGTTTCGGCGGGGTGTAGGAGGCCAGCCAGGCGGCGGTCAGGATCAGGAAGGCCCCACCGGCCAGCCACAAAGTCGGGGTTTCGCTGAAAAAGACCCAGCCAAAGACCACGGCCCACATCAGGCCCATCGAGGAATAGACCCCCATCGTGGCGGCGGGAAGCAATTTAAAGGCTTGAACCATCGCTAATTGTGCCACGGCTCCCGCTATGCCGATCACGGCCAACAGGGTCATCTGGCGCATATCCAGCGGGGCGGGTCCGTCATGCAGGAGCCACCAGACCAGGGTGCAAAGGGCGGTCAGGCTAAAGAACCACATGGTGATAGTTATACTATGGTCGTGCCGGCCCATATAGCGGACTAGCAAGTCGCCGACAGCCGACAGCAAGGCCGACCCCAGGACGCACAGGACCGGGAGCAGGGCAGAGGCCTGCCCATGCGGCTGGGCGATCAGCAAGGCTCCCGATAATCCGACCAGCAGGGCGGCCCCTTGTTTCAGGCCGGCATATTCTTTCAGGATCAGCGGGGCGAGGATCACCAGCAGGATCGGATAGATTTGGCCCAGCCCGTTCGCATCGGCCAGCGGCAATTGGGGCAGCGCCCAGAAATTGAGACTGAGGGCGGCAATGCCCAGCGCGCCGCGCAAAATTTGCTGTCCCGGATAACGGGTGGCCTGCAAAGTCTGGCGGAAACCGCCTTGCTGCTGGAGCAGAGGCCACAAACACGCCATACCGATCAGCGACCGGACCGCCAGGATCAAAGCGACCGGCACGGTGTTGTGCAACGCCTTGACCGAACTGGTCAGGATGGCGAAACAAAAGAAAGCCGCCCAGGCATACATATGAGGATT
>DASWYT010000039.1:0-6903 GCA_036404835.1 Alphaproteobacteria bacterium
CTTACGTGAAGGACACAGCCAAAACCAAACTGGCTCCTGAATTCCGCACGATCAAAAAGCAACTGGAAAACAAAGCTGCCAAGGCTGCTTAAGTTTCCACATTGCTAGCAATGAATTTCAATCCCGGGCCTGTCCCGGGATTTTGTTTTTCGGAGGAGGAAAAACATGAAGCCTGTTGCCGCCTATGTCACAATCACTGATATGCAACGCTCCATCGCATTTTATAATAGGTTGTGGAATACACAGCCCGCGCATACCGATACACGTTATTCCTATTATGATCTGGATGGATTTTCATTCGGCCTGTTCGATCCGGCCGGGGACGGCGAAACAACCGTAACCGGCAATAACAGCGTCCTGTGTTTCAAGGTTGACGAACTGGCTGTTGCTTATGACCATATCAGGCAACACGCCTCAACCATTGATCCTATTCTCGAAACCCAGCACGTCCGCCTGTTCCAGTTTACCGACCCGGATGGCAACCGTCTGGAAGTTTTCCAGGAAAAATAACCCCGTTTTGACTGGATAAATCTGACCCGCTCTGCTTTTATAAAGCCCTGTTTCTGTCCCTTCCCCTCTGTCGCAGATCGTCTTCTTCTTTATTGGATTATGCAAATATGAATAAAGCAGCATCTGCACATGCCCCACAATCCACCCGGGTCTTAGGGGCGATTCAAAACCTGATCGCCCTGCATCAGGGCGGGCATCTGAAAGGGGAGATCATGCCCGAAGACAGCAATCCCGGCCTGTCCAAATCCAGCCGTGAGAATGCGCATTATTTTACACTGCCGATGACTTTGAACTATCAGCGCAATTCCTACACATTGTGGGAAAGCGCTTTAAAGGCGTATCACGACCCGGAAACCAGCTTCCTGTTCCAACCGGAAAAAGTCGTCCAGACATCGTTCAACGATCTGCAGACCGCCCTGGTCAAACATAAAGTCGCTTTGCAGAAGAACAAACATACAGAAATCTGGCAGCGTGTCTGCGAGACTTTGCACACTCATTACGATAACAACGTCATCAATCTGTTTGCCAAGCATGATTACGATATCGGCCATATCCTGCAGGATGTGCAGATCGACAATAAAAAATCCTATCCGTATTTAAGCGGACAGAAGATTGCCAATTACTGGCTGTATGTCATGACATCCTATACGGATTTGCCGTTTAAAAACAAACAGGCTTTGTCCGTTGCCCCCGACACGCATGTGATCCAGGCAACGATCAGGCTGGGGTTGATCGCAGCGGGCAATGATCATAATCTGCTGCGCACCGATGTGGCAAAAGCCTGGGCCGATTTACTCCATGGCACCGATCTGGTCCCTATCGATATCCATACGCCGCTATGGTTATGGAGCCGTAATAATTTTCTACCCGATCCCTTTGAAGCAAGATCCTGAATATGACTAAAACACATATCACTTATCCTAATTTCGGTTTTGAAGTTTTCTGGCAGGAACCAGAGGGGCCACATGGTGGGTTGGCGCGTCGTGGGCGGATTACGACGCCGCATGGCGTGATTGAAACGCCGAATTTTATTTTCTGTGGCACGCGCGCGACGGTTAAAACACTGAACCCGCAACAATTGAAAGATGCGGGTGCGGAGATTATTTTATCCAATACCTATCACCTGATGATCCAGCCCGGGGCCGAGATTATTGAGAAGATGGGTGGCATTCACAAATTCTGCGGCTGGGATGGGCCGATGCTGACCGATAGTGGCGGTTACCAGGTCTTTGCGATGCAACACGGTTCCGTGCATGAAGACACAACCGGCACCAAACGCGGCAACACCAAACAATCATTGTTAAAGATCAAGGAAGAAGGTGCTTATTTCCGTTCTTATAAAGACGGCAAGCAGCTTTTCCTGTCCCCGGAAATTTCCATGCAATTGCAACGTCAGATCGGTGCCGATCTGGTGGTACAACTGGATGAAGCGACAGCGTTCCAGGATACAAAAGACTACACAGCACTGGGTGTCGAGCGCTCGATGCGGTGGGGTGACCGGTCACTGGAAGAATTCGCGCGCACGCATGACGGCACGCAGGCCGTTTATGGCGTCATTCAGGGCGCGCATTTCCAGGATTTGCGCGACATGTCGATCGACTACGTCAATGACCGCGATTTCTTTGGCATCGCCATTGGCGGATCGATGGGCAAAGGCCCGGCTGATCTGGATATGGTCACGGAATGGTGCACCCGTCGCGCCCGCCCGGATCGCCCGCGTCATTTATTGGGTTATGGCCGTGTGCGCGATGTATTTGCCGCCGTCAAATTGGGTGTCGATACGCTCGATTGCGTGCATCCGACCCGCCTCGCCCGTCATGGCGTGGCCGTGGTGAAAGGCATCAAAGGCGAGCGCATGAATTTAATGAACGCGCAATTCCGCGATGATCCGCGTCCGATTGACGAGACATGCGGTTGCTACGCCGAAGGGTTCAGTCGTGCCTATATCCATCATCTGTTGAAATCGGATGAATTGCTGGCGCAGCAATTACTGACCATCCACAATGTCGCCACCATGACCCGCCTGATCCGCGAAATCCGCGCAGCATTGGACCATGGCGGCGTGGCCGAATTGCTGAAACTGGAAAAAGAGTGGCTGGCGCTCGACTAAGAACGTCGTGATTAACGTGGCGGCGGGGCCAGATTGCCGGTATCGACGGTTTCAACTGGTACGGCAGCACCTGGTTGCAAGACGGTAATCGTCGGGCCGTTGCGGTCAGAGCCTAATGTCTTGCCAACGCAATTCGGATTATTCTGTCTGACAACATTGCCGGATGTATCGCAGCCGGTGCCATTAGCCTTATGGATCGTTGCCCCCGGATAACTCACGCTGACATTGCCGTAATTGCCGGCGTCACGGTTCATCATGTTGCATGCACCGAGAAAAGCCACGGATAAAACCAGGCAGGACATATGTTTCAGCGAAACCATGATAGAATCCTTTATGCTTTTGCCAGCAGAGCCAGCATCTTGTTCAGTGCGTTCGTGCGGTGATCCAGCGCGCGTTTCTCGTCCAGCGTGACCTCGCCGAATGTGCGGTCCAGGCCATCGGGCATAAACCATGGGTCATAACCGAAATGCCCGTCACCACGATTCGGGTAAACTAACGTACCATGCACCGTCCCGTCAACAATCAACGGTTCTTTCCCCGGCTGTGTCAGGGCCAGCGTGCATTGATAATAGGCTTTGGCCGGGCGGCCATTCAGGCGACGCATGATTTCCTGCACGGCCTGATCGTAACCGCCCATTTCCTCGGTGAAGCGTTTGGTATAAAGGCCCGGGAATTCGCCATATTCTGCACGTAATTCCGTGACAATCACACCACTATCGTCACCCATGGCCGCCAGACCGGTTATATCCGTGACGGTTTGCGCTTTCAATAAGGCATTCTCATGAAAGGTGCTGCCCGTTTCCGGGATATCACCGATCCCGTGATCCGTCGCGCTGGTCAGTATGAAATCCGTCCCAACAAACCCGGCCTGGAATTCCTTGAGCTTATGCGCGTTATGCGTGGCAATGATAAGTTTGGTCATGCGCAAAAAACGTCCTTATAGGGTGTTACGAGACATTCCAGATGCCATTTCTCCGGAGCATATCTGAAATGATATGGGTGTGCATTCTTTGTTTTAACGATATTTTCCCAGAAATGAAAATGCAACGCTGTAAACACGCCACCATGCGAAACAAACAAGACATTTTCATCAGGATATTTTGCCAAGCCATCCATAACAGCATTTAAAATACGTCCACTGAAAGTCTCGTAATTTTCACCCTGCGGAGGTGCCGGAAAGCCTGTTTGATGCTCTATAGGAGGATCGATATAGTTATTATCTTTCTTCCATTGCTCTATCTGTTCGCGGTTTTTTCCCTCATACAGACCAAAGCATTTTTCTTGCAAGCGCCCATCGAATTCAATCGGTTTTTGTAGAATTTGATTAACGATATTAGCTGTCTCAATCACACGCTTTAATGGACTGGCAATAATGCGGTCAATGGGATGGTTTTTTAAAATTTGTGCAGCTAAACGTGCTTGTTCTCGTCCATTATCATTCAATAATGTATCCATACTGCCCTGCAACAATTGCTGTACATTCGCATCCGTCTCGCCATGCCGCAGGAAATAGAAGCTGCGGGCGATCATTTCTTGCCGAATTCCTGATAGAATTGAATAACCGTCTCCAGGCCTTTGGTAAAATGATCGACACGGAAATGTTCGTTCGGGGAATGGATAGCATCGCTGTCGAGGCCGAACCCTAAGAATACCAGCTCCGGCGATAATTCACGGCGCAGCAGGGCGGCGATAGGAATGCTGGCGCCTTCATAGGATGGGATCGGTTCCTTGCCCCAGACGGTTTTAAATGCGGTAACAGCGGCGCCATAGGCTTTGCCATTGACGTTGGTCAGGACCGGTTCGCCGCCATGATGCGGGTTGACGGTCAGTTGCATCGTCGGCGGACAGATCTTGTGCAGGTAATCGGTGATCAATTGCGTCACCTGATGGTAATCCTGATACGGCACCAGGCGCATCGAAATTTTTGCATGGGCTTCCGCCGGCAGGACGGTTTTCGCACCGGCACCGGTATAACCGCCCCAGATGCCATTGACATCAAGACACGGACGAATGCCGATGCGCTCGATAGTGGTGAAATCTTTTTCGCCATAGACCTGTTTCGCACCGATCTCGGCGGCATAGGATTTATCGTCGGACGGACGGTTATTCAATGTGGCACGCGATGCATCGTCATGCACCACAACCTTGTCGTAAAAACCTGGGATGGTGATATGGCCGTTCTCGTCTTTCAGTCTGGCAATCATGCCGCATAATGCATTGATCGGATTATCGACCGCACCACCATAAACGCCGGAATGCAGATCGCGGTTGAAACCTTTGACGGTCACTTCCAGATAAGCCAGACCGCGCAAAGCCACGGTCAAAGACGGTTTATCCGTCCCCAGCATCGATGTATCGGAAATAACGATGGCGTCACAGGAAAGCTGTTTTTTATAATCGGCAATCACTTCGCCCAGATGCGCAGAACCAATCTCTTCCTCGCCCTCGATCAGGAATTTCAGATTGCATGGCAAGGCGCCTTTTTCCTGCAACAATGCGAATGCCGCCACATGCAGAAAGGTCTGCCCTTTATCGTCGCAGGAACCGCGGGCATAAATCTTGCCATCACGGATTTGCGGTTCAAAAGCCGGGGTCGTCCATAAATCCAGCGGGTCCGGCGGTTGCACATCGTAATGGCCATAAACCAGCAAGGTCGGCAAAGACGGATCGATAATCTTTTCGGCAAACATCACGGGATGGCCTTTGCTGGGCCAGAGTTCGCAACGATCCACGCCCGCTTTCAGCAAGGTGCCCTGCAACCATTCGGCAGCATATAATGTGTCCTGATTATAAACCGGATCGGCGCTGATAGAGGGAATGCGCAACCAGGCGAATAATTGCGCCAACAGATCATCCTGCTTTTGTGCGACGAGCGCGGACCAGTCATTCATTTTTTCAGCCTTTGTGCCAGAATATGCGCGATAAAGCGGCGGACCCCTTCAGGGCGGCAAATTTTATAAGCCGGCATCAGGCATGGCAGCGCCAGCAAACCGACAATGAAACCGCCCAGATGCGCCACCCAGGCAATGGCCATACCGACCTGGCCGGGAATACCGACATAACCGATCACTATGTTCACGCCTATCCATACCAGGGATGGGACGATCATGCCTGTCCAGCCACGACGTTGTTGCAGCAATCCCATGACGACTGCAAATAAAGCGCTGAGGCCCGCAGAGATGCCGCCTAAGATAGTCGTACCATCCGGGAAGAACATATAATGCGCCAGGGCACCAGCGATAATTCCAACCACCAGAACCAGCAGGTAACGCACCATCCCGAATGCACGTTCAACCCCGGCACCGAAAGCCAACAGACCAGTGGCATTGATGATCAGATGTGTCCAGCCGAAATGCAACGACGCATAGGAGACCAGGCTGATCCATGGCCAGATACTCTGAAACGCATAGTCATGCAAGTTCAACGGCAGGAAGCCCAGACGAATAATAACCGTCATATCCTGATCTTCCGTCAGAAAATAGGTACGCCAGAGATGTACACCGACTAAAAAGACGACGAGGATAAGGGTCACCGGCGGCACATTGATCATGCGCTCGCGCGGAGAGGTTGCCGGTGCGATGCCCGGCTGGGGAGATGCTGTGTTCATATGAATAATTAACCACTAAATGGTTGCTTTTTAAAGGTGGTTTTTTCTCCCTAATCGTCCTATATAGGAAGACGACCAACCCTTAGAAACCACAAACCGGGAGGATTTTATGACCACCAATACGGCGCATGCACAATGGCAAGGCGATTTGAAAGACGGCAAAGGCGAAGTCAGCCTGGGCAATGGTGCTTTCAAAGGCCAGTACAGCTTTAAATCCCGTTTTGAAGATGGCAATGGCACCAACCCGGAAGAGCTGGTTGCAGCGGCCCACGCCGCCTGTTTCTCCATGGCTTTCTCGAATGAACTGGCCAAAGCCGGTTTCACCCCGACCTCGATCAAAACCACAGCCGAAGTCACATTGGGCAAGAATGATACAGGTTTCGCCATCACCCAGATCACCCTGAACACCGATGGCGTCGTACCGGGCATTTCGGAAGCAAAATTCCACGAACTGGGCCTGGCTGCCAAAAATGGTTGCCCGATTTCCAAAGCCCTGGCCGCCGTTGAGAACATCACCCTCAACGCCACGCTGCAAAAAGAAGCTGCTTAATCATGATAATGACCCCGCTTTGCCGGGGTCTTTTTTTTGAAAGACTGCCATGAAAGCCATCATTTGGGATTTGGATAATACGATTTACCAGACCCCTGATGGCTTTTTTGATAAAAGTTGCCTGGA
>DASWYT010000040.1:0-4677 GCA_036404835.1 Alphaproteobacteria bacterium
AGGCCCATCTTATCTTTGAAAAACTTGATCATGCCTCTCTCGTTATCGTGCCCGATTTCGGCCATGGCAGCGATATGCTGCGTGATACGGTCAAAGACGAAATCGCCACATTTTTATCTGTGTAACACCTGATCGATCAGACCGGGCCAATAAATAACAATTTAATCCTATTTTAACCATCAATAGACAATAATGGATAATAACAGATATCCATTATATCGGATTTATGGCCATGAATGAGCAATATCTTGATTTTGATGAAGCGGTTGCCTTTCTCAAGACGAATTCCAGTACATTGTACAAATGGCTGCAGAGCGGCAAGGTTCCCGGCCATAAACTGGGCCGCCAGTGGCGTTTCCTGCGTGATGAGCTGGAGATGCATATTTCCGGCAAGTTGCTGAATATCCACAACCAGCATGATGTCCTGGCCCTGGCCAATATGCTGAAACCCCGTCTGGCGGGCCGCAAAGCCCCTGCCCCACAGGATATGCCCGGCTTAACGGAAGCCCTGATCTGGGATGGTTTTTACCAGGAAGCTACAGCCATTCATCTCGCCCCATCCGCCGATCAATACACACTATCCTATCGCATCAGGGCTGAGCTCAAGCCTATCCTGACCTTATCGGAAGGCTTGTTTCAGGCCCTCCATCAGGCGTTGCTGAATATGTGCGAACCGGCTGGCTCGGACGATGCACGACGCGCTTACCTGCAGCATAATGAAGAAGATGCCTGTCTGGTCACCTATCAGCGGGTGGACACACGCATGGGCGCGCATGTGACACTGCAATTGCGTGAGCCTTATCGTGATGTGCCGACACTAAACCAAATCGTCCCGAACGCAACCGATTACGCTGTTTTACAACAATGGCTGGCGCATAATCACGGTATCATTGCAATCACCGGCGCGTGGGGCAGCGGCAAAACCACGACCACCGTGTCATGCCTGGATTACCTGAAAGAACAGGGCAAGATCGTTTTCTCGCTGGAAGATGATGATACCTATATCGTGCCGGGCATTCACCAGATTGAATTGCGTTCCGGCCAGGTCGCCGCGTTCGAACAGCATTTCGCCAAAATCATGGCGTCCGATGCCGATGTGATCTGCCTGATCCTTAACAGCTATACGAATTTACGAGAAATCGTGCTGCATGCGGCTTATCGTGCTGCGACCACCGGACATCTGGTGATCCTGCATATGAATGCGCCATCCTGTGATGTTGCGCTCAATCAGATCAAACAGGTGATGCCAGATGTGGTAGATGAGAAATTGCTGATCGGTATTTCGTCACAAACACTGATCAGCAGCGACACCCCCACCCGCAAAGCCAATTTCCAGCTGATGCGCTTCTAAAGTTTATGTCAACAATCAAGGCGTGGAAAAACGAGCCGGAAGACGCTATATCTCTTGGCCATGACCACACCACATTCCCATTCTATCCGTGTTTATTACGAAGATACCGATGCCCAGGGTATCGTTTATCATACGAATTACCTGAAATTTGCCGAGCGCGCCCGCACCGAGATGCTGCGCGCAGTCGGTTTCAACCATGCGGATCTGGCCCGTGATGAAGGCATCGTCTTTGTCATGCGCAAAGCCGAAATCGATTATATGGCTCCGGCCAAGCTGGATGACGAACTGGAGGTTCACACGTCCGTCGCCAATATCGGCAATGCCTCGATCACATTAGAGCAAAATATCAGGCGAAATGACGCAACACTAGTTGCATGCCGAGTCGTTTTGGTGTGTATTAGCAGCGACGGAAAACCCGTGCGCGTGCCGTTAGCAGCCCGTCAGGCTTTTGCGACCCACGAATTTTCCAACTAAATCCTTTTTATTTCAAGGTTTTATATTATGCCAGAACAAGCCATTGCCATACCTACAGGTCAAGTTGCCGCGGATCAGATCGCCACATTAGGCAAGAATACCGATCTGAGTATCATGGGCATGTTCATGCATATGGATGCTTTGACCAAGCTGGTGACGCTGACACTGGTCGTCCTGTTCGCGCTGGTCATTGCGGTGATCATCAACAAATACATCCTGCTGAAAAATTTGAACCGCAAATCCGATAAATTCGAAGATGCGTTCTGGTCCGGTGAATCCCTGGATAAACTGTATGAGCGTATCCAGATGAAGCCGACCGACCCGATGGGCACTGTGTTCTGCATCGGCATGAAAGAATGGCGCCGTGGCCAGAAAACCCGCGCCCGCCAGATGGGCAGCAATCTGCGCGCCACGCTGACCGAGCGTATCGACCGCGTGATGAATGTTTCCATTTCCCGTGAAATGGCACTGGCCGAGCGTTACATGATCATCCTGGCCAATGTCGGTTCCTCTGCACCGTTTATCGGCCTGTTCGGTACGGTTATCGGTATCATGAACGCCTTTACCGCGATTGCCGCGACCAACAACACCAGCCTGGCCACCGTGGCACCGGGTATTGCTGAAGCGTTGCTGACCACGGCAGCCGGTCTTCTCGCTGCTATTCCAGCGGTCATCGGTTACAACAAATTCAACAGCGATCTGGGCCGTTACGGCGAGCGTCTCGATGCGTTTGCAACGGAATTCTCGTCCATCCTGGGCCGTTACCTGGAAGACAGCGCCGGTGAAGCGCAACCGCAACAACAATACGCATCCCAACAGCAGGTCGCTTAATCATGGCCATGCTGATGAGCAATCAAAAAGGCGGAGGTCGCCGTCGTCGTACAGCGGGTGCGATGACCGACATCAACATGACACCGATGATCGACGTCATGCTGGTGTTGTTGATCGTCTTCATGGTCACCGCCCCGATGATGACGGTCGGTGTGCCGGTCGATCTGCCGAAAACAGATGCTCAAACGCAAAGCAGCGATGACAGCGAACCGCTGGTCATCACCATCGATAAAAGCGACAAGATCTATCTGCAGGAAACCGCCGTCGAGCCGGATGTCCTGATTGAGAAACTGAAAGCCATTACCGCACAAAAACCGGATCAGCGCATTTTCATTCGCGGCGATCACACGTTGAATTACGGCAAGGTGATGGCGTTGATGGGCAAGCTGACCGCTGCCGGTTTCAATCGCGTGGCGCTCGTCGCCGAAACAAACCCTTAAGGTTCGCAGAGTGACGGTGGATATTCACCCCCCGTCAAACCAGGCGCCAAAACGGCGCGTGGTGCTGCCCTCCTATTTCCGCCCGCTGCAAAAAGACCTGAAGACCGCCGGTATTGTCACCGGCGTGATGCTGGTGCTGATGATTGTCGGCCTGCCGCAACTGGGCCAGAAACCAATTGACCTGCAGGCTCCGGTGATTATCGATCTGGTCGATATCAAGGATGTCAAACGCGGCCCGGTGACGACGGCGCCGAACACGACACGCAAACAGGCACCGGACAAGCCGGTCATCCGCAAGGAAAAGCCACCGGAAGAGATCAAACCTGCGAAAACCGACGTGAAACCGCCTGAGCCGAAACCGGAAGCCCCGCCGGAAGAAAAGCCAGAGCCAAAGAAACCGGCTGAACCGAAAAAAGAAGAGATCAGCCTGAAGCCGAAAAAAGAAAAACCGAAACCGGAGAAAAAGCCGGAGAAGAAACCTGAGCCCCCGAAAGAAGAGCCGAAAAAGGAAACACAGGCCGATTTCAATTCGATGCTGAAAAACCTGGTCGGAGAAGAACAACCAACCCCGCCGCCGGAAGACGAACCGGCCGCCACCGCACCGGTCAATGAAAAAGCCCCGACCGCCGTCGCCGCGACTTATGGCCAGGAATTAACCCTCAGCGATATGGACGCGTTACGTCATCAATTGGCCCAATGCTGGAACGTTCCGGCCGGTGCCAAGGACGCTGAAAATTTAATTGTTGACGTCCAGGTCGTCGTCCGGGCCGACAGAACCGTGGAAAGTGCCACGATTGTCGACCAGGGCCGCTATAGCAGCGACCCGTTCTTCCAGGCTGCCGCAGACAGTGCGCGCCGCGCGGTGTTGAATCCGGCCTGTTCCCCCCTAGTTTTACCACCAGACCAGTATGACACCTGGAAAAATATGGTGGTCCGCTTTAACCCACGTGAAATGTTCGGAGGCTTTTAATGTTTAAACGATTTTCCCGCCTGTTGACGCTGGTCTGCGTCCTGGCTACCGCACCTTTGGCCGCCCAGGCCGAGCTGCGGGTCGATGTGACCCAAGGTAAAGTCCAGCCTCTGCCAATTGCTGTCACGGATTTCCGCGGCGACCCGATCGGTGCGCAGATCTCCGAAGTGATCAATGCGAACTTACGCCGTTCCGGCCTGTTCAATCCGATCAACCCGAACAGCTTTATCGAGCGCAGTCTTGATATCAATGCGACACCGCGTTTCGCCGACTGGCGCGCCATCAACAGCCAGGCTGTCGTCAACGGCCAGGTCAGCAATGCCGGTGGCAAACTCTCCGTTGAGTTCCGCTTGTGGGATGTTCTCTCCGAAAGCCAGATGCTGGGCCGTCGTTTCTCCACCAGCCCGCAAAACTGGCGCCAGCTGGCCCACATGATTTCCGACGCGATCTATTCCCGTCTGACCGGTGAAAAAGGTTACTTCAACACACGTGTCGTGTTCATTGCCGAAAGCGGCCCGGCCCAGCGCCGTATCAAGCGTCTGGCCATTATGGATCAGGATGGCGCGAATATGCGTTACCTGACCGATGGCAACTCGCTGGTGCTGACACCA
>DASWYT010000041.1:0-5264 GCA_036404835.1 Alphaproteobacteria bacterium
TATACTCTTTACACGGAGCCGCCCGGACCAGGGGATGGTGAATGTTCCCGGCTTTACTGCCCTGCAGGATGTGCTGGAAGCCGCCAGCCTGAACCATATCCCGGTCTGGCATTATGGCGACTGGTCGGATAAAACGAGTCTTTTCAAAGCCATGGCAGCCGGCAGCCAGGGTTTGCTGGTTCCTTTGAAGGATAATAACCTGATCACCCCCTGGGTGCATGAATTACGGGTCGCTATCGGCCAGACCGGCGCCCGTTCAGCCGCTGAATTACCAGACTGCGCACATTTGGCGACAATTTCCTAAAGATAAGCCATTATAAGTATAACAATATTACTCTTGACAGTTCTTTCGCGATATAATATTATTGCTGGACATAATTATTAGTACAGGAGTGATTCCATGCTGGAATATATTCGCAATGCTACAAATATGTTGTGGTTCGGTACAAAAAAATCCGAGCCAGCTCCGGCTCCGGTTGTCGTTGAAGAGACGCCGTGTGAAACACAGCGATTTCCGGTGATGTATTATTACGCAGTTATGAATGGGCTGAGTATACGATGTCCCGCGTCTGAGACGGAAAAAGAAGAGCATCCTGTTCAAACAAATGAAGAATCAAAAATTCCACCAATTGATTCAATTAATCTTGCCAATCTTATGCTGGATATGGGGATGAAGGCCCGTCTTGAAAGAGAGCCGCCTAATTCAGCACAGCCGTCATAAGGCGGACGTTTCATTTTAGAAGAGTATAAAGAGTTAGGACGCGTTCACTTAACGCGTAGCGACATCCAGTTGTAGTTTGAGAATCTCGAGCTGCTGTTCCATACGCGCGCGTTCGGCGGCGTCTTCGGCGGCTTGCAGATCCACACGCAGGCGTGTGATCTTGGCATCGATATCGGCCCGATTCAGTTCTTCCAGCCGGGTCGCCTGTGGCGCCAGCACGATGCAATGATCGGTGTTGATATCGACGAAACCCCCGGAGATAAAAAATTCCAGCGGTGGTGTGCCGGTCGGGCGGCTCAATGCGACGATCCCCGGACGTAAGGCCAAAACCATCGGCTGGTGTTTTGCCAGGATGGTCAGGTCACCTTCTTCACCCGGCAACAGCACAGCCTTTTCGGACGAGCTGATCGCCACCTTTTCAGGCGTTACCAGTTCGAAACGAAAGAGTGGTGCATTGGGATCGGGTACATACATCGGTGGTGCCTTTTGTGCCGTAGCAAATCTCGCTGTGATTAGATCTCGGAAGCCATCTTGTTGGCTTTTTCAATCGCTTCTTCGATAGAACCAACCATGTAGAAGGCGGATTCCGGCAGGTGATCATATTCACCGGAGACGATACCTTGGAAGCCTTTGATGGTTTCTTCGAGTGGAACGAACTTACCCGGGGAACCGGTAAAGATCTCAGCCACGAAGAATGGCTGGGACAGGAAGCGCTGGATCTTACGGGCACGGGCCACAACCAGCTTATCTTCTTCAGACAGTTCATCCATACCCAGGATGGCGATGATATCCTGCAGGGATTTGTAAGTTTGCAGGATACCCTGGACCTGACGGGCCACATCGTAATGTTCCTGACCGACGATACGCGGGTCGAGAACGCGGGAGTTGGAATCCAGCGGATCAACAGCCGGGTAGATACCCATTTCAGCGATCTTACGGTTCAAAACGGTAGAGGCATCAAGGTGCGCAAAGGATGTCGCAGGGGCTGGGTCGGTAATGTCATCGGCCGGTACGTAAATCGCCTGAACGGAGGTAATGGACCCTTTATCCGTGGAGGTAATACGTTCCTGCAAAGTACCCATTTCGGTGGCCAGTGTCGGCTGGTAACCCACGGCAGATGGAATACGGCCCAGCAACGCGGACACTTCGGAACCGGCCTGGGTGAAACGGAAGATGTTATCGACGAAGAACAGAACGTCCTGGCCTTCCTGGTCGCGGAAATATTCAGCCATGGTCAGACCGGTCAAAGCAACACGGGCACGCGCACCTGGCGGCTCGTTCATCTGGCCATAGACCAGGGCCGCTTTGGAATTCTGCCAGTCACCGCGTTTGATAACGCCGGATTCCATCATTTCGTGGTACAAATCATTACCTTCACGGGTACGTTCACCAACACCGGCGAAGACGGATACACCACTGTGGAATTTCGCAATGTTGTTGATCAATTCCATGATCAGAACGGTTTTGCCAACACCGGCACCCCCGAACAGACCGATCTTGCCACCTTTCAGGTATGGTGCGAGCAGATCGACAACCTTGATACCGGTGACCAGGATCTGGGCCTGTGTCGCTTGCTCGGCAAAGGTTGGAGCTTCACGGTGAATCGTGGAGGTTTGTGTGTTGCCAACAGGACCGGCTTCATCGATGGCTTCACCGATCACGTTGAAAATACGGCCTAATGTCTGTGGGCCAACCGGAACGGTAATCGCAGCGCCTGTATCGTGTACGGCAGCACCACGTTGCAGACCGTCGGTGGAATCCATCGCGATGGTGCGGACGACATGGTCACCCAGATGCTGCGCCACTTCCAGAACCAATGGCTTGCCATTCAGTTCAATGGTCAGAGCGTTCAGGATCGGCGGCAAGTCCTGGCCACCGAAATCAACATCGACAACAGCGCCCAGGATCTGGCTGACAGAACCGGTCTTTTTCGTTTTGGCTGCAGTGTGTGCGTTCATAATACTCTCCATTTATAACTTAAACATTGGCGCTGGCTTCGGCGCCGGCAACGATTTCGCTAACTTCTTTGGTGATGTAAGCCTGGCGAGCGCGGTTGTATGACAAGGTCAGGCCATTGATCATATCACCGGCATTGCGTGTGGCATTATCCATCGCCGTCATACGTGCAGCCTGTTCACCCGCATTGGATTCCAGGATGACGCGGTAAATATCGGCCGCGATTTGCAGCGGCAACAAACGGTCCAGCAGGCTTGTCGCATTCGGTTCGAATGTATAAATGCTGGTCGCTTCGCCACGGTAACCGGCACGGGCGCTTTCGGCTTCGTCATGGCGGCGTAAATTCTGGAGCAGCGTCTCAGGCACGCGGAACGGGATCAGCTGACGGATCGTCGGGATCTGCGTCATCGTGTTCTTGAAATGGTTGAACGCGATAAAGGCCTTGTCGAAACCTTTATTGTAATACGTATCGACCAGCGCACGCATGATCATGTCGGCGGTGGCGAATTTATTGTTCAGCGCGTAATGTTCGCCCAGATATTGCGGGAAATCGCGTTTCAACAGGTCGCGTGCCTTGCGGCCGACCGTGACGATGGTCACATCCTTGCCATCAGCCAGCAACAGATTTATCTGGCGGCGGATATCACGCACCAGGTTGCTGTTGAAGCCACCGGCCAGGCCGCGATCAGCGGAGACGACCAGCAACAGGATTTTTTGTTCGCGCTTATTGTGACCGCCCAGCAAAGGTGCCGCATTCTGATACTCATTGCCCAGCGCCATCACGAGACGGGCCAGCATGTCATTCAGATGCGCCGTGTAAGGCTGTGCCTGTTCGGCACGGCTTTGCGCCTGGCGCAGCTTGCTCGCTGCAACCATTTTCATCGCCGATGTGATCTTGCGCGTATTTTTTACGCTGGCGATACGGGTACGGTAATCCTTTAAGCTCGGCATCGCTGGCGATTAACCTTCGTTACGTTCGAAACGGGCAACGAAATCATCCAGGAAGTCTTTCAACTTCTCTTCGATCTCCGGCTTGACCTGTTTGTCGGTGGTGATGGCCTGCAGAACGTCAGAAGCGTGTACTGGCAAATCTTCCAGCATCTTCTGTTCGAACAGGTTTACTTTATCCACATCGACATTGTCGATATAGCCATTGTTACCGGCATACAGGGATACAACCTGTTCAGCGACGGACAGCGGAGAGAATTGCTTTTGTTTCAGCAATTCGGTCATACGCTTGCCGCGGGCCAGTAATTTCTGTGTTGTGGCATCAAGGTCGGATGCGAACTGGGAGAAGGCTTCCATCTCACGATATTGCGCCAGTTCCAGCTTGATCGTACCGGCCACTTTTTTCATGGCTTTGGTTTGTGCGGCGGAACCGACACGGGATACGGACAGACCCACGGAAATCGCCGGACGCACACCTTTATAGAAGAGATCGCTCTCCAGGAAGATCTGACCGTCGGTGATGGAAATCACGTTGGTTGGAATATAGGCGGATACGTCACCGGCTTGTGTTTCAATGATCGGCAGAGCGGTCAAGGAACCACCGCCGCGCTCGTCGGACATTTTCGCCGCGCGTTCCAGCAAACGTGAGTGTAAGTAGAATACGTCACCTGGATAGGCTTCACGGCCCGGCGGGCGGCGCAGCAACAGGGACATCTGACGATAGGCAACAGCCTGTTTCGACAGGTCATCGTAAACGATCAAAGCGTGCATGCCGTTATCACGGAAGAACTCACCCATCGCACAGGCGGCGTATGGGGCCAGGAATTGCAGCGGGGCTGGCTCGGACGCGGTGGCGGCAACGACGATGGTGTAGTCCAGTGCGCCGTTTTCTTCGAGGGTTTTGACAACCTGCGCCAGTGTGGAACGTTTCTGACCGATACACACATAGATGCAATAGAGTTTTTGTTTCTCATCGTTGCTGGCGTTGATTTCGCGCTGGTTCAGGATGGCGTCGATCGCAACGGCAGTCTTACCGGTCTGGCGGTCACCGATGATCAGCTCACGCTGGCCACGGCCGATTGGAACCAGAGCGTCCAGCGCTTTGATGCCGGTCTGCATTGGCTCGGATACGGATTGGCGGTCGATAATACCAGGCGCTTTGCGCTCGATCGGATATTGGTCGTCGGCCTTGATCGGGCCTTTGCCGTCGATCGGCTCACCCAGCGCGTTGACGACGCGGCCCAGCAGGCCTTTGCCGACAGGAACGCGCACGACGTTACCGGAACGTTTGACTTGCTGGCCTTCTTCGATAGCGCGGTCGTCACCGAACAACACGATACCGACATTGTCCTCTTCGAGGTTCAACGCCATGCCTTTGGTGCCATTGGCAAATTCGACCAGTTCGCCGGACTGGACATTATCCAGACCATCGACACGGGCGACGCCATCACCGATTTTCAGCACGGTGCCGACTTCAGCGACATCCGGTGCGTTGTTGAAATTAGCCAGTTTCTGTTGCAATGCTTGAAACACGTCATTTGCTCCGATGTTAAGATCATCCGCACGCAGATGCTTGCCCAGGCGGGACAATTTACTGCGCAGGGAATCGTCGATCAGTTTCGATCCGATTTTGACTACG
>DASWYT010000042.1:0-4481 GCA_036404835.1 Alphaproteobacteria bacterium
GAAAATGTCATGGCACCGATCAGGGAAATGCAGGATCTGGATGAGGCTTTGTGCCGCCGTCTGGCACAGTCAAAATTGAAAATGGTCGGACTGCCGGATAATGCCGGGGATAAATATCCGTCCGCCCTGTCGGGTGGCATGATTAAACGGGCCAGCCTGGCCCGGGCTCTGGCCACCGATCCGCCTATTTTGTTCCTGGACGAGCCAACGGCCGGTCTGGACCCGATTGCCGCGGCTGAGTTTGACCAGCTTATTTTAAGCCTGCAAAAAAGCCTGGGCATTACGGTGATCATTATCACGCATGATCTGGATACACTTTTTACCGTTTGTGATAAGGTGGCGGTCCTGGTGGATAAGAAGATCATTATTGATACGATTGAAAATTTATTACATTCACCGCATCCATGGATTAAAGATTATTTCTATGGTCCGCGTGGTCGAACAATGCTGGCAAAGGCTGAACATCATGGAACCTAAACAAAATTATCTGATCGTCGGCATTTTTGTGGTGATGCTGGCCATTGGCCTGACGGGCTTTGTGGTATGGCTGTCCGATGCCAACCAGAATAACGCTTATAAGACGTATCAGACCTTTGTCAGGGAGTCCGTCAATGGGCTGACCGTTGGTTCTGCTGTTAAATATCGTGGCGTTATCGTCGGTAAAGTATCGAAGATCGCCATCTCAAAAGTCGATCCGGCAAAAATCCATATCATCATGCAGGTCGAAGAGGGAACGCCTATTACCGTCGGAACGGTCGCGGTGTTGCAGATGCAGGGGATAACCGGCATATCCTATATCGAGTTACGGGGCGCGGTGGCAGGCGCAGCGGCCATTCCCCTGAAGGGGAAAAACAAGATCCCGGTCATTCCGTCGGCCCGTTCTGAATTCCGTCAGATTGTCGATACAGTGCCGGATATGTTGCAGAAATTCACGGAGCTGGCCGATAAAATGGGCGGGTTTGCCAAAGACGAAAACCAGCAACGTTTTGCCAGCATCCTGCAGAATATGGATGCATTCAGTGCCCAGGTTGGTGACGCTGATGAAAACGGCAAGACATTGGCGCAGAATATGCAGGAAGCGGTTGCCGCGATTAAACAGGCCGCCGCCGCCCTGAATGGCACAGTGGAAGGATCGCGTGAAGATACGCGCCGTATATTGAAGAATTCAGTGATTGCTTTGGAGAAAATTACAAAACTGACGGAAACGACAACACAGCTGTCGCAGGACGGTTATAGTGATTTGCATGAACTCCAGGTCGAGCTTAAGAAAACGGCCCGTGATTTGCAGGGGCTCTCGCGCAATCTCAAGGAAAATCCATCACAGGTCATTATTCCGCCTCAATCGGGTGGCGTAAAAGTCAAATAGGGAATGAACGATATGAAACATATTATTCTGTTATGCGGTGCTGTATTGATGCTGTCATCCTGCAGTTCGATCCTGCCGAAAGGTGAACCGGCCCCGCGGCTTTATACGCTGAATGCGGTATCCTCACAGCAGTCCGGGGATATTCAGCCCCTGCCTGTGAGCCTGAAAATCATCAAGCCGCAAGTGGCGCCGGGCCTGGATACGGAACGGATCGCCCTGCGTCAGAATGATAATCAGATTGATTATTATGCAGATGTAAAATGGGCCGCTGACGCCAGTACGATGATCCAATCCGTCCTGGTGGAGAATTTTGAGGCAACGCACCGTCTGAAAGCGGTCAGTAATGATCTGGTGACATTGAAGAACGATTATACGCTGTTGGTCGATATACGCGATTTCCAGGTTGATTATAAATCCGCCCGTCAACCCCAGGCCCATATACGCATGACGGTTACGCTGGTGAATGCATCGGGGAATGATGTTATCCGGACACTCAGCTATGAACAGGTTGAAAAAATAGCGGATGAAAATATGACTTCTATCACCAGGTCTTTTGACAAGGCACAGCAAGCCATCATGCAAAAACTGGTCCCGGATGTTTTGGCGGGACTTCATTCCCAGAGTGCTGTAAAGTCTGAAACTAAGAAGTGATTTATTGAGATGAGGGACCCGATGGCTTGCCATCCGTAGGTTTAACAAAGGATGGTGGCGGAGGCAGTCTATCTCTAAGCTCTCTCGGGTTAGTATCAGATTGCAGTGTATAACAGAGAACAGGCGTAATTCGCTGATACTATTAACAGTAATATACTATAGTGGGTCATGCCAAGGATATTACGCATGTTTAGCAATAGCTGCTTCACCTTTCTTGCCGAGTGAATAAATACCATGGAGTCCTGCAAAGCTTTGTAAATCAAGCGGCAAACCCATAACAGTTTCACATGACCCAAGCATCAGAACGCCATCGGATGTCATGTGCCGTGTCATTTTAGCCAAGGCTTGTGCCTTTCCTTGCTGATTGAAGTAGATCAGAACATTACGGCAGAAGATGATATCAAATGGGCCGTTTATATTATAAATAGGATCTACCAGATTAAGTGTTTTAAAGGAAATCATGTTTCTCAGCGTGTCTTTGACTTTCCAGTTTGTTCCCACTTGGCTGAAATACTTGATCATCATTTGAATAGGCAGGCCACGCTGGATTTCAAATTGATTATATTCGCCTTGCTGAGCCCGTTTGAGAACATCCTGTGAAATGTCGGTTGCAACGATTTCGACTTTCCATCCCGGGTTTTGCGCTAAGAATTCACTGATGGTCATGGCAATGGAATAGGGTTCCTGGCCAGTTGAGCAGGCTGCGGACCAAATCCGGATTGTCTTGTCTTTCTTAGTCTGGCAGACATGTGGCAGGATCACATCTTTAAGATGTGCAAAGGGTTTATTGTCACGGAAGAACGATGTTTCATTAGTGGTCATGGCTTCGATAATGGCATTCAAAATGGCCGGATCATTTCGTCTGCGCACATCTGTCGTCATATCGGATAAAGTCGCATAACCCAGGCTTTGCGCCACGGGCGTTAGGCGTGTTTCCAGCAGATAAGTCTTTTCAGGATTCAAGGCCAGGCCAGATCGTTCAATCAGTAGCTTCTGGTAAAAGGAAAAATCATCAGTTTGCATGGTATGTCTCCTTTAAGACGCAGTCTTTGTATTCAGACATGATTGAGTAACAAATTCGGCCAGCTTGGAAATCGGTTGGATTAATGTGCACAATCCATCCTTGGCGACGGCACCAGGCATTCCCCAAACGATAGAGGTTGGTTCATCCTGAGCGATGACGCAGCCGCCAGATTTGACAATGGTCTGGCATCCCTGTAGGCCGTCATTACCCATCCCGGTCAGGATAACAGTGAGGATATTCCGGCCATAAATATCAGCCAAGCTACGCAGCATGGGATCCACGGCGGGACGGCAGAAATTTTCCATCGGACCTTCATCCAGCTGTACGGCAACACCCTGTTCCGTACGTTTAAAGCGCATATGATAACCGCCAGGGGCAAGATAAATATGTCCCGGTTGCAACAGCATGTTATGTTGTCCTTCATGGCAGATAAAGCCTGTATTCTGCTCGATATAGCCGGCAAGAACCGTTGTGAATGTTTTAGGCATATGCTGTGTGATGACAACAGGAATGGGTGCAGACTTAAGTGCTTTGAAAAATTCAATCAGTGCATTAGGCCCACCCGTTGAGGATCCAATAGCCAGAATATCTGGTGTGAATACACCCAGAGGTGCTTTGCGTAATGTTACCGGTTGAGCAGGGGTATGTACTATAACCCGCCGTCTGCCCAGGGAATGAATAATGTGGCGCAGATTATTTTGAAAATCGGTACTTTGCTGAATATTACCAGCACCTGTTGGTTTCAAAATATAGTCGGCAGCTCCAAGAGACAGTGCTTTTAAGGATATTTCTGCCCCGCGTTGAGAGAGTGTGGAGCAAATCACAATCTTGACGTCGCGTTTTTTCTTTAATAAGAGCGGCAGAGCAGTTAAGCCGTCCATCACGGGCATCTCGATATCAAGAATAATCACATCCGGTTGGCAGTTCTCAATAATGGTTAAGGCATCTTGTCCATTACCAGCAAAACCAACGACTTCAATTTGCGTATCACCTTTGAGGAACTTCTCTATAATGGTGCGGATAATGGCAGAGTCATCGACAATCATGACCCTGACAGGTTTTGCATGGTCTTGAACAGGAGATAATGGTAATTCCATTGATGTTCCTTAATACGCAGTGTCCTGAAGGATGCCATTTTGAACGAGTTTTGTCCGCAGGATTTCCTTGTCGAATGGTTTCATGATGAAATCATTGGCACCTTCCTGAATGGCCATTTGAATACGTGACATATCATTTTCTGTTGTACAGAAAATCACGTTTGGCTTACCACCATTTTCCATGCTTCTGAGTTTTTTCAAAAATTCTATGCCATTTAAGACAGGCATGTTCCAATCAAGCATAATAAGATCAGGCATAATTTTATCACAGAAATCATAAGCTAAAGCGCCATTTTCGGCTTCTGTGCAGGTAAACTCGAGCTCTTCAAGGATTTGGCGGATA
>DASWYT010000043.1:0-6228 GCA_036404835.1 Alphaproteobacteria bacterium
GCCCTGGTGGGCGGCGCGTATGCGGTAGACCGACTCGATGCGCTGGAAGATTGGGCCCGTTCGCTGAACCGCCTGAAAGTGGCCAGCTATCTCGATATCAAATTCAACCAGGGTGGTCTGATTTCCGGCCGCCGTTTTGCCAAACTGATGCGCGAGAATTTCGGCGATATCGATATTGAAGATTTGCCGCTGAAATTCGTCGCAGCCGCGGCCGATATGATCACCGGTCACGAAGTCTGGCTGCGCAGTGGCGATCTGGTCGAGGGTATGAGTGCCTCATTCGCCCTGCCAGGTGTTTTCCCACCGGTGCGTAATGGCAATAAGCTCCTGGTCGATGGTGCGCTGGTCAATCCGGTGCCGGTTTCGGCCTGTCAGGCTCTGGGTGCCAATATGATCATCGCGGTCAATCTGAACGGCGATATTGTCGGTAAGGCCCGCAAATCCGGTCAGTCCGTTCCGACCGTCGCCGGCTTCGATCCGAAACTGAGTCCGGACAACACCACCTCTGCCAAGCTGGCAAAACGTATCTTCAAACGCGACGATAATTCCCCGTCTTTATTCGGTGTGATGTTCTCATCGCTGAATATTATCCAGGACCGTCTGGCTCGTTCCCGTCTGGCCGGTGAACCGCCGGATGTCTATATCGTCCCGCGGATCGGCCATATCGGCCTGTTGGAATTTGAAAAAGTCGACGAGGTCATCCGCGCCGGTGAAGAAGCCGTCGAAGCCATGCTGCCGCAATTGCGTGATGCCTGGCAGGTCCTGTGCGTCGATAATTTCAATGATGACGGCCCACAGCCCGAAGGCGCTACATAGTTAAGCGCTTAATTTACCTTTCCCCGATTTTCTGATAGTATCGCCGTATCTTATATAAAGGGTACGACATGAAAAATTACGTCATTTGCATGAAATGGGGGACACTCTACGGGTCGGAGTATGTGAATATCCTGTCCTCCATGCTCAAGCGTCACCTGACCATCCCTTATGAACTGATCTGTTACACGGATGACACGACCGGCATCCATCCCGATATCCAGACACGCACCATCCCGGATATGCCACTGGGTTCCGCCGCCTCTTTCTCCGGCTGGCGCAAACTGATCTCCCTCTCCCCGAAAATGGGACTGGAAGAGGGCAGCACCGTGTTGTTCCTGGATGTCGATCTGGTGATCACCGGCAATATCGATGCGTTCTTTACGTACAAGCCGGGCGAATTCTGCATCATCGAAAACTGGACACAAATCGGCCAGGGTATCGGCAATTCCTCTGTCTATCGCTATCAGGCAAACAAGCATGACGATGTCCTGCAATATTTCTGTGAAAATTATGAGCAGGTCTATAAGGACTACAGCAACGAACAGGAATATCTGACCAAGATGGTGGCCAAAACCAATAAAGTGTTTTACTGGCCGGATGCATGGTGCCGCAGTTTCAAACGTCATGCCTTGCCGAACCGCTTGCTGCGTTATTTCGTGCGGCCGCAATTGCCGGAAGGTTGCAAAATACTGGTGTTCCATGGCCCGCCAAAACCGATTGAGGCCGCTGTGGGTATCTGGCCGCAAAAAGGAAAGTATTTGCGGGCCGCCAACTGGATTCTCGATCACTGGCGTGATGACCGCGCCGCTTAAAGGAGCTTGATGATGAAAAAAATTCTGGTGACAGGCGGTGCCGGTTTCCTTGGCTCCAATATGTGTCGCACTTTGCTGGCACAGGGTCATCGTGTCATTGCGCTGGATAACCTCTACACAGGTTACAAAAGCAACCTGGCCGAGCTGGACAGCAACCCGAATTTTGAATTCATCCATGGCTCCATTCTGGATCATCAGGATATCTGGGCCGATGAGATTTATAACCTCGCCTGCCCGGCCTCCCCGCCCCATTACCAGCGCGACCCGGTTTATACCTGGAAAGTCAGCACCATCGGTGCCTTGAACCTGTTGGAGCTGGCCCAGAAAACTGGTGCAAAAATCCTGCAGGCCTCGACGTCTGAAGTGTATGGCGATCCGGATGTGCATCCGCAGCCGGAAGATTATCGCGGTAACGTTAATCCGCACGGTATTCGTGCCTGTTACGATGAAGGCAAACGCGCCGCCGAAAGCCTGTTCATGGATTTCCACCGCGCTCATGGCGTGAATACACGTATCGTGCGTATCTTCAATACATACGGCCCGTATATGGATGCCGGTGATGGCCGCGTCGTCTCCAACTTTATCTGCCAGGCCCTGCGTAACGAAGATATCACCATCTATGGCGATGGCAAGCAGACACGCTCCTTCTGTTACGTTGATGATCTGATCCGTGGCATCATCGCAACGATGAATGCTGATGACACACAAGTTGAGCCGATCAATATCGGCAACCCGGTTGAATTCACCATGATCCAGCTGGCCGAAAAAGTTCTGGGCAAGATCGGTGGTTCATCGAAAATCATTTACAAGCCCCTGCCCGCCGACGATCCAAAACAACGCCGCCCGGACATTACCCGGGCCAAAAGCGTCTTAAAATGGGAACCGGCCATCGCGCTGGATGAAGGTCTGGATAAGACCATTCCGTGGTTTAAAAAATTGGTGACACAAGTTTAAAAAAAAGGCCGGATCGCTCCGGCCTTTTTCATTAGAAACTCACCTTCACCCCGGCAAAGACGCTGCGGCCCTCACCCGGATAAAAAACTTCAGTGCCGACAACATTGGCATTGGTAATGGTCGAATAATTGGACACATAGCGTTTATCGAGCAAATTATTTGCATCAATATAGAAATCGACGCCTTCCTTGATCCGGGTCGTCGCATTCACGCCGACAACCGCATAGCCCGGTGCCTTTAAATGATTGGCATGATCAACATACCCGCCACCCGGCACTGCTTCAAAGTTCGGTGTGACCGACCATTGATCGCTATGTTCATAACGTAATTCCGCGCGATATTGATGCACAGGTGTCCCGGCAATGCGGTTATCACCATATTGCAGGTCATCCTGGAAACGGAAATCATTCAGATTATAGGTCTGACGCAGGATTAATTTATGGCGTGGTCCGACAATCTCACGGCCGATATCCATATCAAACCCAAGTTCAATCCCCTGATGGATCGTATCACCCGCATTGAAGGTTGCCGTCGGGATGGATGGGTCGGTTGTGTAATTCAGCAACTCGCCATCGATCCACGAACGATACGCCGTGACATCCCACGCCAGACGGTCACGCTGGCCACGCACGCCCATTTCAGTTGTCCATGCTTCCTGCATATCCAGCGGCACGAAACCGACAATCGGCGTTTGCACCAGATCGGAAAAGATCGGCACTTCGCTGGAACGGCTGATATTGGCAAAGAATTGCGCATTCTTGTCAAAGTCCCAGACCGTTCCCAGTTTCGGATTGATCGCATCGAAATTCTTCTTGTCATTCGCTGCCTGGTTAAGGTTATTGGTAAAATCACGTTCCGCATGCAGCAACTGCAAACCCGTGACCAATGACCATTGCGGCAGGATATAGAACTGGTTTTCCCCATAAAGGTCGATTTGCGATGCAAGCTGGTCGCTGTCACCGGTTTTAACGCCACGTGAACCACGGACATTCGTCCAGACCAGCGCATCGATCTTGCCCGCCATACCATTGAGGGTCAGTGTGTAATCATTGCGGTGATCAGCCACCTGTCCATGACCGGTTAAACGCGCGAAACCGCCATAAGTCTGGCTTTCCTGATCAACCACGATTGAGATCGGATGGAATAAATCCTTAAACGCGCCATAGATGCCGACATCCAGCACTTTATCACCCAGGATAAAACTGGTCTTGTTGGCAAGACGGACGGATTTGATATCCCGCGCATAATCATTGCGGTTATTATTCAACGGCGCCATTTTCGGATTATCCAGCGCGTTGCGCAACGACAATGTCCCCGGTACATCCTGACCCAGATTATTATAAGACAGGTAGAAACGTGTTTCAGTCGTATCATTGATACGATGGCCGATATTACCGTTGAAACGGGCTTTCTTTTGCTGGCTCTGGTCACGCCAGCCATCGGATGTCATCGCCGTAACAGAAGCAAACACATCCGTATCGCCATAGACACGCGCGGCCGTGGCATTGGTGCGTAAGGTGCCAAAGCTGCCGCCTTCGGTGCGGAACGTGTTACGCGCCGTCGCGGTATGACCGGTTGGCGTAATCACATTGATCGCCCCGCCCAGAGACGATGCGCCATATTGCATGCCGTTGCTGCCTTTATAGACTTCGATGGCGCGGCTGCTTAACGGGTCGATTTCCTGGAAATCACCACTGCCATCGGCTAAATTGAACGGCACGCCATCCTGCAGGATATTGATCCCGCGCAAATGGATTGCACGGCCGATACCGGACCCGCGAATAGACAGACGCGATTCTTCACCATAGCGTTGCTGGACAAAGACACCCGGCGTATTGGCCAGCATATCCTTGAAACCGACCGCATATTCTTTGCTGTATTTCTCGGACGGCACCAGATTGGCTGCACCGGGAATACGCGCGAAACGTTCCTGTGTCTGCGCCAGGCTCGGCACAGTCAGGGAACCGCTGCGTACATTTTCGGCATGATCAACTAATTGGTAATCGGCCGGTGGGGAAATTTGCCCTTCATTGATTTCAACAAGGGGCGTTTGAGCGAAAATGTGTGCGGGATATAAAATCCCTGCAATCGCCAACAGGCGTAAACGTGACATGATGATCTCCAGTTAAAAAACAAAAATGATTTTTTAAGCAGAGAGGGATGGCGGGCCGCGCGGTTGGGATGGTGTGTAAGCGTGATGGAGCAGTCCGGCTGCAACAATCACCGGCAACAGACCGGTTTCTTTTTGGATATACAGGATATCGGCCAGCAAATCGGTCACCGGCGCCGAGGCCGGGCTGTGCTGGATCAGGGCAAAATCGCAAAGCTTGGTGGCATGATCGGTTTTACCGGATGTCTGTTCCGGATCGAATCCGGCATCGACCGTGACCGTTTTCGGGCCGTCCAGGCTGCAGACCACCATCTGGAAGCTCTTGCCGTTCTTCTGGTCCGGCATGTAACCCAGCGGAATCGCGGCCCGCACCAAAATGGCGCACAGAGCCAGCAACATGATCCAGCGATGGGAACGAAGGCAGAACATGTCACAGGCATAGACCAGAAACCCCACCGTGACAATCCCGGATAGATCGCCTTTTATCTTATATTAAGGTCTGTTTAAGCGTTCTTTGCGGAGATTTTAAAATCTTTGTGCTGGACTGGTTGCATCCGTTAATTCCTCGCCTACAGGTTTCTTATGAGCACCCTGCCCGACAGTTTCCGCCTGATCTTTCAGGATTCACCACTGGGTGTGGCGGCCGTTCTCAATACCACGGACGGCACGCTCGATAATGCGATGCTGCTCTATGCCAACCCGGCTTTACTGAAACTGCTCCGTCATAAAAATCCCGACAATTACGATTTCGTCAGCGTCATTCGTGAATTCTGTACGGATGAAGAAGGCCATACGCTGCTGCCTTTATCCGAAGACCCGCATAACACCAAATCCATTTTCAGCCGCATTGATATTCCGGGCGAGAAAACCATCTGGGCCGAAGTCCGCGCCCAGCCCACCGCCCTCTTAGGGGAACGCGCGCATTTCTTCTGGTTTACCGATGTCACGGAAACCAAGGAACAGGAAACCATCGCCAAACGCGAAGCCGCGAAAGCCGATGCATTAGCCCAGGCCAAATCCGCTTTTCTGGCCACGATGAGCCATGAAATCCGCACCCCGATGCAGACCATCTTCGGCATGCTGGAGCTGATGAAAGACGAGCATGAAACGGAACGGCTGAGCGGCATGATCACCAGCGCACAAAGTTCCGCCAACAGCCTGCTGGGTATTCTGGATGATATTCTCGACCTGGCCAAGGTTGATGCCGGCAAGATGGAACTGGATGCATTCGAGATTCCGATCCGTCTGCTGATCAACGGTCTGATCGATTCCATGGAATCAAAACGCCGCGAGAACAAGCTTTATCTCAAGGCCGAGTTCGCGGATGATGTCCCTGAAATTATTATCGGCGACCCGAAACGTTTACGCCAGATTTTGACCAACCTGATCAATAATGCCCTGAAATTTACCGAACAGGGCGGTGTGATCGTTCAGATCAGCACCCAAACAAAATATGTCAGTGCCCAGGACAATGAATTGCCGCTGCATATCGAGATTATCGATACTGGCATCGGCATGACGCATGAAACCGCCAGC